>NZ_JBVVNO010000019.1:0-81343 GCF_056850255.1 Methylomonas sp. Uni0011 | reverse complement strand
TTATTTGGCTTTTTATAACGGCCGCCGATCGCACTCAACATTGGGCTATCAATCCCCGCTTGAATTCGAGCAGGAATTTTATAGAAACGCTGCCTGATGTGGTGTCCGGTTTTTGTTGACCATTACACTAAGGGGCTGCGCGCTTTTGCGCAGTCCCGCTTGAGCGTAGGGTTAGGTTGCTTCATGGCGAAGAAACACCAGATGCTTAAGATGGGTCATTCTCTCAGGCCAAGGAAGAAAAATAAACTGCTCATCAATTGTGTACTCGGATGGATAATCTGAAATCACCTCTGTTCCGGCACACCGCAAAAGCTCGTAGTCATCTTCAGACGCTCCCTTGTCAAAGTAGCAGCGAAAAGAGATAGCGGCATCGGAAACTTCAAGAGATGCTGAACGAAGAGTTGAAGGCACATTACCCCAGAGCGAGCGTTGCGCACTAAGACGAATATCTGTGTCATCAAGCTGGTCCATGGTTCAGCAACCTAACGTGTGAATTAAGGGGCGCCGTTAGGCGTCCCGCTTGAATGATGGGTTAGAGAAAATGTTACGCTGAGACATGACAAACAACCTCGATGTTGTGGCCGTCAAAGTCTAAGACAAACGCCCCATAATAGTTGGGATGGTAATGGGCGCGAATTCCAGGAGCGCCATTATCACGACCACCTGCAGAAAGTGCGGCAGTATGAAAACTATCCACTTGCGCTCGCGAGCTTGCTTGAAATGCAATGTGAATTGGTGGGTCATTGGGGGTGCCGCCGCCTATCCAAAACTCTGGTTTTGGCGGCTCACCAAAGCCAGCAAAATCTTTGCTGCCTGAAATAGATGCTGGCACTTCAGCTAAAAGCTGGAAACCAATTGGGGCGAGTGCAAGCTTGTAAAACTCTTTGCTTTTTTCGATGTTGCTAACTGTTAAGCCTACATGGTCAATCATAGAACTGTCCTAATTTTCTCTAACGCCAAGCTAAGGGGCGCGCAGCGAAGCGGAGCGTCCCTTTGAGCGACGTGTTATAAGGATTTACTGGTTCCATTCATCACCTGTGGCCTTAGTATAAGGTTTTGTTGGATTGTTTGGCTGCAAAGCGAAGTTACAGTTACAACAGGAATGTTTTCTAATATTGGCGGAACCGGCTAAACACCACAAGCTGTAAAACCTTTGTTTACAATTCGGGCATTTGGTTGTAATCACGTGATACGACAAAAGCCCCCAAGAAAGAAAGCCGCCAGGAACGAGCACAAAGTTAACAGCGTCATTATAACTAACACCCATGGTTATAGATATTGCAGTTAGAGCAAACGCAAGTACCGCAGGAATGTAGCAATACCCCCACTTTTTCTTGATTTGCTGTAACTCGAATAATTGTTGGTCATTATTCATAGGCGCCACAAGACTTATAACGATAAGGGTAACTTGACGGCGAAAGCGTAGCGACGATAGGAGCGGAGCTTTTGCCGGTCAAGTTGACCCGCTGGTTATGCATTATTGTTGCCTACTAGCCGTGCGCCCATTATGGCCGCTGGAATAATTAATAAGCAGCCGACCACATCAACCCAGATCGGATCAAATGTAGCCATGGCAAGGCTAATAATTACACCAATAAGTCCAAAAATACTTGCGTTTTTATATGGAGCCAACTTGGCATATTTTGCACAAATATAACCACCTAAAAACGAACTACTTGTGCCAATAATTAACATGTAAACCAATACATTGGTTTGATGAAATAGAGATTCAACAGCTTCTTCTGTAAGCTCTTCCGCATATAGTGGTACAGCAATAACTCCGCCGGTAATATCAATAGCTAGAGCCACTGCAATAGCTATCGTTAATCCTTTAAAACTCACATTTTTCATACGTTACAAGACTCCTTTGATGCATAACGCCGAGTTCAGCGGCAGTTTTTAAGTCGTGGTTTTGTGGAAAACTTTTTGCGCAGCAAAACCACAAAACTGCGACTTAAAAACTGTCCAACGGAGGCGCGAAGCGCCGGAGTGATGCTGTAACGACTTGTTAGCCTTGTTAAATTACACCCAAACCTAAACGTATAGCGAGCGCTCTTACATATTCAGGATGGCGTATATTATGAGTCTCTAAAACCTGTTTCAGTAGCAGGTTTCTGGCTTTTTCTATTTCATTTTGCTTTGTGTAAATAATTGAACTAACTATTCTCGGTGTGTTGCAGTAGCTTAAATTATTTTCAGCACCTTCTAGCTCTTTTAGAATACACGCTCGACTTTCAAACCGATTTAAAAAATTAAGTCCGAACGTAAGCAATAAAGTTCGTATGTCCTCGGTTACAGCAGGCGTATTTTGGGTTCGCCACCAAATATCTTTGGTTAAACCACTTACGGGTCCTAAACGATCACGAATACAGCAATTGTATTCTTGAACCCATGATTTCGCTAAGCACCCTCCGTGAAATTCAGCAACTTCGGGGACATATACACCAAGGTTTACAGTAAACAGCCCGTAGAAATTTTCTTTTAAACCCGGAATGAATACACTACCCGGAGGTTCGGATTGTCCCATTTGGAAATTTATAACTTGCGTAAGACCATCAGGGGTTTGTCTATTAAAAGTGCGCCCACGAACTTTGAACCCGAACTCCTTGAGTGAGTTACGAATGGAGCTTTGAATTGCATCCACTTCAATTACGACTTCACTTTTGCTCATTCGCTTTTTCCATTGGCTAACGAATAGAGTTAACCTGCCAAAATGGAGCGAAGCGGAGTTTTGGTCAGGTTGAACGACTGGTTAAATGCCGTAGCGACATTTCGAAACAACAATTCTGATTCAAGCAAAGAAACTCGACTGACGCTGAAAATCATGGCTTAACCTGGAGGGAAAAACCTTGTCTGGTTGAACGCATGTTAACCTGCAAGGTTTTTCCCTCCAGGTAGTAGCATATTTTCATGATTTCTTCAGCTATTATTTGCCGTTTCTTCGCAATCATCTTTTATTGTTTTCTAAGCCTTTTGAGATTGGCCCGCATTTAACGTAAAGCTAACCGGCGCTGCGCGACTGTATCGCGCAGCGTCCAGAGAGCGAAGTGAACGGGGTTGGGCGCCGGGTTAGCCAGCATTTCGGCCAGGAGACTGCTTAAGCACTCCAACTGGGGCGAATGCCGCTGGCCAGAGTGCCAATTTGTAATGGTCTTTGCGCTCAAGGCCATCTGCGCTGAGTTCGTTTAGTGCGCCGAAATAGGCGCGGACTCGGTATGTGCCGGGGTTCAGGTCGATGCGGTCAATTGAGCCACCAGTGCATTCATGAATCTCAAGGTGACCAGACGGCAACTCCAGGCTGGCCTCGGCTATGTGATCCCACTGGTCGAAATCCGGTTCGGGCTCCGTTTCAAAGACTTCAAGCGTAACCGGTACATCCATGTTTCTTTCGGGCTGAATCACGACAACGTTTGGTGCTGCTTTGATTCTCCGTTCAATGTCGGTATCGGTGTAGTCGGTCGGCGCATCTGGTGAAACGTCCCGATCCCAGAGGTAGAACTGGTGGTAGTCGGCGAAGATGGAGTATGTACGTTTCATGATGGCTAACGCTGGAGCTAAGCGGCCACATCAATCGCGAAGCGATTGATTGGTCCGCTTGAGCGAGTAGTTAGGCGCAATTTGCCCGGAGCGAACTGCTCACGCAACCCGGATGGTGGTGTTTGGTGCCCGCGCCCTCCCGGAACTGCTCCCGACTACTCGACAGTGGTTCCTGAGTGCGACGCGGAGCTACGCGGCGCGGGCGGGCCGGATGTCTCGCAGCGAGGGAGTCTCGGCTTGCTGAGACCAAACTCGCCTCAGCCCGCCCTAGAACCAATCGCCTAACTATTGATTATCAGGCAAATCTGCCCGACAAGTTGATATTGCCGGCCATTTCGGGCACTTTTGCCCTGATAACCGCCAAACCGGGCACATCTGCCTTGATAACCGGATATTTGCCATAAATTCGGGCACATTTGCCTCTATAATCAGCTTGCGCCTCACTATATTCGTTAATAATTTGATGTCAAGCACAAAATCGCCAACCTTGCTGGAAGACGTGCGCCGCATTATGCGGCTCAAGCATTATTCGCTGCATACCGAGCGCACCTATTGCGAGTGGATCAAGCAGTTCGTCAAGTTTCATCGGCTTAGCGAAAGGGCTGCTTTACTGGAGGATGCCGAGGCAAAGATCGAGGCGTTTTTGAGTTACTTGGCCACCGAGCGCCAGGTGGCGTCCGCCACCCAGAACCAAGCCATGAATGCACTGGTGTTTTTGTACAAGCAGGTTTTGGGTGTCCCTCTGCTCAAGCGTATCGAAGCGATTCGCTCCAAATCCAGCCGTCATATTCCGGTGGTGTTGTCGGTGGACGAGATCAAGCAGGTTTTGCCGCGGGTGGAAGGCGTCGCGCAATTGGTGGTCAAGTTTTTGTACGGTAGCGGTTTACGCATTTCCGAAGCCGTCCGCTTGCGAGTGCAGGATATCGATTACGCCTACAGGCAGATTACCGTGCGCTCCGGCAAGGGCGATAAGGACAGGGTGACGACGTTTTCGGCGGCCATGGTGCCGATGCTGCAAAATCATCTGGAGAAGGTCAAGGCAATTCACGATCAGGATTTGGCAGCCGGTTTCGGCGCAGTGTATCTGCCTCATGCACTGACCAAGAAATACCCCAATGCCGAGCGCGAATGGGGCTGGCAATATGTGTTCCCGGCCCGTTCGTTATCGGTCGATCCTTTATCCGGCAAGACTCGCCGCCATCATGTAGACCAATCGCTAATCAATAAGGCGATTAAAGCGGCGGTTCGGCAGGCCGGCCTCAACAAGCGAGTATCGGCCCATACGTTCCGCCACAGTTTTGCTACGCACTTGCTGCAACGCGGCACCGATATTCGCACCATTCAAGCCTTATTGGGACATAGCGAGCTGGAAACCACAATGATTTACACCCATGTGCTGAATCAAGGCGGCCAAGGTGTTGTCAGCCCATTGGACGACTTGGCGCTTTAATTTAACCGCGCCGCCGCCCTCTGCCGGCCGCCCTGCGTTGTCAGCTTTGCCGCTTCTGTGTATCCTCCCCGCCATGCAAATTCATCTGATCGCCGTCGGCAGCAAAATGCCGGACTGGGTACAGCAAGGTTATAATGAGTACGCCAAGCGGCTGCCGCGCGAGTGCGAGTTGCTACTGCGCGAAATCGCGCCGGACAAGCGCAAAAGCGGCGACGTGGCCCGCATTACCCGCGACGAAGGCGAACGGATGATCGCCGCCTTGCCGCCGCGCGCCCACGTGGTGACGCTGGATATTCCCGGCAAACCCTGGTCGACCCCCGATCTGGCGCAGGCTTTGCAGCGCTGGCTCGGTAATGGCCAGCCGGTCGCGCTGATGGTTGGCGGCCCGGAAGGCCTGTCGCCGCAGGTCAAAGAGTTAGCGCGCGAATCCTGGAGCCTGTCGCCGCTGACCTTCCCGCATCCGCTGGTGCGTATCGTCGTTGCCGAACAAATTTACCGGGCCTGGAGTCTGCTCAACAACCACCCTTACCACCGTTAACGGTATGCAAGCACAATTGATCCTGGCCTCGGCCTCGCCGCGCCGCCGCGAATTACTGGCCCAAATCGGCATCCGCCACGCCGTCATGGCCGTCGACATCGACGAAACCCCGTTCCCCGGCGAGGCCCCGGCCACCTATGTCGAGCGGGTCGCGGCCGAAAAATCGGCCGTGTGCGCGGCGCAAAGCGACAGCCGGTTACCGATACTGGCCGCCGACACCAGCGTGATTTGTGATGGCCGGATTCTGGGCAAGCCCGACGATCTGCAACATGCCATCGAAATGCTGAGCCGGCTGTCCGGCCGCAGCCACCAAGTGTATAGCGCGGTATCCTTGCGTAGCGGGCAAACCCATTGGCAGGCCTTGAGCGTCAGCGAAGTGCGTTTCCGCCCCCTCAGCCACCAGGAGATCGTGGCCTATTGGCAAACCGGGGAACCTTGCGATAAAGCCGGTGCCTATGCGATTCAGGGACTGGCCAGCGTGTTTATCGAGTCGATCGCCGGCAGTTTTTCCGGGGTGATGGGCCTACCGCTATTCGAAACCGCACAACTGTTGAGCCAAGCCGGCATAGAAGTGATTCAATGAGCGAAGAAATATTAATCAATGTGACGCCGCCGGAAACCCGGGTCGCCGTCATCGAAAACGGCGTATTGCAGGAACTGATCATCGAGCGCGTTCGCCAAAAGGGCCTGGTCGGCAACATTTACAAGGGCGAGGTCTGCCGGGTATTGCCGGGCATGCAGGCCGCCTTCGTCGACATCGGCCTGGACAAGGCCGCCTTTCTGCATTTATCCGACTTCAGTAGCCAGGAACTGGCCGAAAAAGGCTCGGAGAATATCGAACATTACCTGAAGGAAGGCCAGAAACTGGTGGTGCAAGTCACTAAAGACCCGCTCGGCAACAAGGGCGCCCGGCTCACCACCGACATTTCGATTCCGTCGCGCTACCAGGTCTACATGCCTTATGCCGGCAACTCCGGCGTGTCGCAGCGCATCGAATGCGAGTCCGAGCGCACCCGGCTGCGGGCCTGCATCGAGGCCTACCAGCAAAAGCACCAGGTGCCGGGTGGCTTCATCGCCCGCACCGCCGCCGAATGCGTCGAGGAAGTGATTCTGTATTCCGACATGACCTTCTTGCACAAACTCTGGGAATCGATCCTGGACAAGAGCAAAAAGGCCAAAGTCAAATCCTTGATCCACGAAGACCTGCCGCTCAGCATCCGCACCTTGCGCGATTTGTACAAAGACGGCATCGAAAAAATCCGGGTCGATTCCAAGGAAACCTTTTTGAAGCTGGTCGAATTCGCCGAGACCTTCGTCCCGGAAATCGTCTCGGTGATCGAACATTACTCCGGCGAGCGGCCGGTGTTCGACATCTACAACGTCGAAGACGAGATCAGCAAGGCCCTGGACCGTAAGGTCAAGCTCAAGTCCGGCGGCCATCTGGTGTTCGACCAGACCGAATCGATGACGACGGTGGACGTCAATACCGGCGGCTACGTCGGCGGCCGCAACCTGGAAGAAACCATCTTCAAGACCAATCTGGAAGCGGCGCAAACCATTTCCCGCCAGCTGCGGCTGCGCAATCTGGGCGGTATCATCATCATCGATTTCATCGATATGCAAAGCGACGAGCACAAGAAACAAGTGCTGGCCGCGCTGCAGCGCAATCTGGAAAAAGACCACGCCAAGACCAAGATCACCGAGGTATCGGCGCTGGGTCTGGTGGAAATGACCCGCAAACGCACCCGCGAGAGCCTGGAGCACATTCTGTGCGAGCCTTGCTCGACTTGCGGCGGTCGCGGCGTACTGAAAACCGCCGAATCGATCTGCCTGGAGATTTTCCGCGAAATCATCCGGGTGGTGCGGCAATACAGCGTGCAGCAAATTCTGGTCCTGGCCTCGGAGCAGGTGGTGGAAATGCTGCTGGACGAGGAAGCCGACATGCTGGCCGAGCTGGAAGTGTTTCTGAAGGTGGCGATCAAGATTCGCGCCGAAGCCGAATACAACCAGGAACACTACGACGTGGTGTTGCTATAGGCCTAAGTTTTGGTTATCCACCGCCATGTCAGCCGGGCCACCCGGCACCTGCTGTTCTGGTCGCTGATCGCGGCGGCGCTGGCATTGAGCGCGGTCAGGCTGTTTCTGATCGACATCGCCGACCACCGCCAACGGCTGGAAAGCGAAATTCGGCGCATCAGCGGCGTGCCGCTGCACATAGGCCGGCTCAGCGCCAAGATGCGCGGCTTCAGCCCGGAATTGATACTACGCGACATCACGATAGACGCCGCGGAAGCCGTCACCAAACCGGCGATCAGTTTGCAACAGGTACGGATCGGCATCAATTTGCTGGAATGGTTGTTCACCCAGGATGCGATGGCCTCCGGCTGGGTCACGCTGGTCGGCGCCAAACTGGACATTATCCGCGATGCCGACGGCGCCCTGCGCATCAAAGGCCTGCATAGCAGCGACGAGCAACCGCTCTGGTTGCTGGAAGGCGGCCAATACGAAATCCTGCAAAGCCAGGTCACCTGGCTGGACTCTAAACGACAACGGCCGCCGGTGACGATCGCCGACTTCGACTTGCGCATCGAAAACCGTAGCGAGGACCACGAAATCCACTTAATCAGCCGGCTGCCGGATTCCTTAGGCGATAGCATGCGGATTTCCGCACTACTGCACGGCAATATTTTCCAGGCCAACGCCCTCAACGGTCGGCTTTATATCGAAGGCGACAATCTGCAAGGTCCGGCCTGGTTGATCGAAGATTTACCGGCCGGACTGCACTTGTATTCGGGTTCGGGCGATATTCGGCTGTGGAGCGATTGGCGCGACTCGACGCCCTACCGGATTGCCGGTTACGTGCAGGGGCAGCAAATCAAGCTCGGCAAACAGACCGGCAAAGCCCTGCAACTGGACACCTTCGAGGGCAATCTGGCCTGGAGCGAAACCGACGGCCGCCAGCGCTGGGGCGTTTACGACATGAACGCGGTCAGCAACCGCCAACGCTGGCACGGCGGCGAGTTTTACCTGCAGCGCGACGCCGAAGGCAATCTCGGCGGCCGCATCGAAGCCCTGAATCTGCAAGCCTTGGACCATTTGACGGCGCCGTTTCTGGGCGACGCCGCCGGCTTCGAACGCTGGTTGAAGTTGAATCCGCGCGGCGAATTGCGCAACACGGCGCTGTATATCGATAGCGCACAGCAACATTACGCCGTGACCGGCGAATTTGCCGAGCTCGGCATCGACGCCGTCGACGGCATGCCGCAAGTGCAGGGCTTACGCGGCAGCATCACGGCCGGCGACCAGGGCGGCCGGCTGGTTTTCGCTACCGAACGCGCCGGTTTCGACGCGCCGGCCATGTTTCGGGACCAACTGGAAATCGCCCGCCTGACCGGCCGGCTGGACTGGGTGCAAACCGATACCGATTGGCAATTTTCCAGCGACGGCCTGCAGTTGGATAGCGCCGACTTCCAAACCACCACCCGACTGCAATTGAGCATCCCGCACGACGGTGGCAGTCCGGTAATCGACATGCGCACCCGCTTCGGCAATTTCGCCGACATCAGCCAGGTGCCGCGCTACCTGCCGGCCAAAATAATGGGCAAAGACGCAGTAGCCTGGCTGGACGACGCCTTTATCGGCGGCCATATCGATAAGGGCGAAATGCGGTTGCAGGGCAAGCTGGCGGACTTCCCGTTCACCTCCGGCGCCGGCCGTTTCGAAGTGGTGTTTGCGATAGACGACGGCGAAATCCAGTTCAATGCCTTATGGCCGCATTTGCGCGCGGTGCATGCCGACGTGCAGTTTCTTGGCGCCGACTTGCAAGTTGCGATCGACGGCGGCCATAGCGAAGAAGTGGGTATCGATCAGGCCGTCGTGACGATTCCGGACCTGGCCGACAGCGATTACGTCTACGTCTGGGGCCAAGTACACAGCAAGCTGCCGCAAAGCCTGCAATATCTGCAAAAAACCCCGCTGCACGTCAAAACCGATCCGCTAGCCAAAGTATTGGCGCCGGAAGGCGACACCCAAGTCGACCTGGATCTGAAAATCGCCTATTACGACACCCTGCCCACCACGGTGAAAGTCGATGCCCATCTGGATAAGGCACGCCTGCTGCTGAAGCCGGTGGATCTAATGGTCGACAACATCGACGGCGTGCTGCACTTCACCGAAGACCGCGTCAGTAGCACCCCGCTGGAAGCCAGAACCCTGGGCTATCCGATCCGCGGCCAATTGCAAAGCGACCAGAGCGCAACGCAATTGCTGATCAGCGGCGTCACCGACGTCGAGCGCTTACAAAAGCAGTTCTCTTTCTTGAAAACCCAGGCGGCCAAGGGCGGCTTCAATTACCAGGCCGCACTGACCCTGCCTTACGCCGCCGACCAGGCCGACGTCTTGCAAATTACCAGCAATCTGCAGGGCGTCAGCCTGGATGCGCCGGAGCGACTCGGCAAAACCGCCGGCGAGGAACGCCCGTTGAACTTGCGTTTCATACTGGACGACGGCGAATTCGTGCCGTTGCATATCGGCTACGGCCGGGAGCTGCAGGCGGCTTTGCAAATCGACGGCCAAAGTAACGGCTTGCGTTCGGCGCATATCGTTTACGGCGAAGGCGCCGCCGAAATTTTCGACCGTCCCGGCCTGAAATTGGAAATCCGCCAGCCCCAATTCAAATTATCCGAAGCGCTGGCCGCATTCGGTTCCGGCGACAACCAAGCCCGTCTGCCGGCACTGCAGGAGTTGGTGCTGGACAGCGGCGATCTGGTTTGGCAAGGACTCCGCTTAGGTGCCGTCGCCTGCCGGATGCAGCATAGTGACCAAGCTTGGCAAGGCTCGATAGACAGCACGATGGCACGCGGCCACTTTACGATTCCGGACCAACGCGGAGGCGCCGAGCGCATCCACCTGCAAATGGAGCACCTGAATATGACCGCCATGGAAGGACTCAATTTCGGCGGTGCCGAGGAGGCGGCCGTCGGCGATTTGCCGCTGATCGATATCGATAGCAAGCAATTGCTGTGGCGGAATGTGGACCTGGGCAATCTGAAACTACGCACCGAACGGTTGATCAACGGCATTCATTTCAAGCACGTGCAACTGGCCAGCGTGGCCGGCACCATCGACTTCAGCGCCGACTGGTTGAAATTGGGCAGCGCCAGTTCCACCCAACTGACCGGAAAATTGAACATGAAAGGCTTCGGTCTGTTCCTGTCGCAACTGGGCTTTACCGACGACTTTCGCGGCACCGACGCCGAAATCGGCTTTAACGGCAGTTGGCGCGGCGGCCCGCAGCAGTTTTCGCTGGCCGGCGTCAACGGCCAACTCCGGCTCAAACTCAGCGACGGCCGCATTTCCAGCATCGAACCCGGCTTCGGCCGCTTGCTGGGGCTGATCGCGATGGAACAATGGGCCAAACGCCTGAGCCTGGATTTCAGCGACGTTTTCCGCCAGGGGCTGGCCTTCGATACGATTACCGGTACCGTCAAGATCAGTAACGGCCTGGCCTATTCCGACGATTTGGTCATCGACGCGGTGTCGGCCAAACTAAGTGTCGCCGGCAACGCCGACTTGGTACAGAAGATCGTGGACCAACGGGTAGCCGTGGTACCTAAGAGTTCCGGCGCCGTTCCCATTGCTGGTACAATCGTCGGCGGCATCGCCGCGATGATTACCCAAGCGGTGACCGACGATTACAAAGAGGGATATTTTTTCGGCTCGCAATACAAACTGAGCGGGCCATGGGGCAATGTCGAAGTGACGCCGCTGCACGACCAGGACGGTTTGGTGAAGAAAGCCTGGCGCAGCCTGACCGGCTTCGAATGGCTGGATTCGCTCGGCAAATGACCGGTTCAGCGCCAGCGAGAACTGCCCACCCCGATCGACGCAACCAACTAAATACCATCAGGGACCACTCATGACACTATGTGCCGCCATCCAAATGGCTTCCGGGCCGCAAGTCAGCGCCAATTTGCTCGAAGCCGAAAAACAAATTGCCGAAGCCGTCAAAGCCGGCGCCAAGCTGGTGGCTTTGCCGGAAAACTTTGCCATCATGGGCATGAACGAGTACGACAAAGTCAAGGTCGGCGAGCCGGACGGACAGGGCCCGATTCAGGAGTTCCTGGCTGCGACGGCGAAAAAATACGGCACTTGGATCATTGGCGGCACCATGCCGATGCAAGCCTCGGTCCCGAATAAAGTGCGCGCTGCCTGCCTGATCTACAACGACCAGGGCCAACGTGTGGCGCGTTACGACAAGGTGCACTTGTTCGACGTCAGCGTCCCCGATACCGCCGAGGAATACCGGGAATCGGATTCGGTGGAAGCCGGCGAAGGTTCCTGCGTAATCGATACCCCGTTCGGCCGCCTCGGTGTCGCGGTCTGCTACGACCTGCGTTTCCCGGAGTTTTTCCGGCCCATGACCCGCAAAGGTCTGGACATCCTGGTGATTCCGTCAGCCTTCACCGCCAAAACCGGCGCTGCGCACTGGGAAGTCCTGCTGCGGGCGCGGGCGATCGAAAACCTGTGCTACGTGTTGGCGCCCAACCAGGGCGGCTTTCATATGAACGGCCGCCAAACTTTCGGCCACAGCATGGTCATCGACCCCTGGGGCGTGGTGCTGGATTGCTACAAGACCGGCCCCGGCTTCGTCTGCGGCGAAGTCGACAAGAACCGACTGGAAAAGATGCGGGTGTCGTTCCCGGTGTTGGAACACAGACGCTATTTTTGCGAGTGAATCCGGTTATGTTGAAACGAGTCCGCTACGCGCTTCCCTGCCTGCTTTTGGCCGCCTGCGGCGAAACGCCGGAGAAGTACCGCGATACCCACCATCTGGAATTACCGCCGGTGCTGCCGATCGAGCACACTAACCCGCAACCGGCCCTCGACTCCGACGATCTGAAGCCGAAATCGGCTCTGGCCGGGCTGATGACCTTCACCGACGGCGACAAACCGCTGCTCACCTTGAAGACCCGCGAAGAACGGGCCTGGGAAATGATCGCAACGGCATTAAAAATCACCGACATCGAGATCCTAGACAAAAATCAGCAGGACGGCAGGTTCCAGGTACGTTACGACCCGGACACGGCCGGCAAGGATCTGAGCCTGATCAGAACCTTGCTGAACAACCATTACGCCGAAGCCGAATATTTGATCACGTTGCAGGAACAAACCGGCGGCATCCGCGTTAACGCGGCCCTGGCCAAACCGGAAGAGATGGAGACCGACGAGGACGGCTCGGCGGAGCTGTTGCGCCTGCTGCACAAAACCATAGACGAGAAAATTCTGAACCGGAATCCTCAAGCCAAACCGGAAAATTAAGGCGCGGCGACGGCATCCGCCCGCCAGTCGCCGGATTTGCCGCCGCTCTTTTCCAACAGGCGCACGCCTTGGATAGTCATGCCGCGGTCGACCGCCTTGCACATGTCGTAGATGGTCAATAGCGCAATTTGGGTGGCGGTCAGCGCTTCCATTTCGACGCCGGTCTGGCCGCTGGTTTTGACCAAGGCTCGACAGTAAACCCGATTCAGAGCGGTCTGGGGCTGCAGGTCGATTTCGACATGGGTCAGTGGCAACGGATGGCACAACGGAATCAGCTCGGCGGTCTTCTTGCTGGCCATGATCCCGGCGATCCGGGCCACGCCAAGCACATCGCCTTTCTTATGTGCGCCGTTTACAATCAATGCCAGCGTTTCCGGCCGCATCTCGATATAGCCCTCGCAAACCGCGCTGCGTTGGGTAACGGCTTTGGCGCCGACATCGACCATGTGGACATCCCCGGCAGCGTTGAAGTGGGTAAGCGGCGAATTGGACATGACAGGCTGAAAGATTAAATAAACGTATTGTATTACCCGGTAAAACAGAATGTCGATCAAAGTGCTGTACTTCGCAAGTTTGAAAGAATACGTCGGTCGTGACGGCGACGAATTCGTCGTTTCCACCCCGGTTTCGGTGGGCGAACTATGGCAGTTGGCCAATCCCGATCTGGCTCGGCCCACCGCATTGCTGGCGGCGATCAATATGAATTATGCCAATCTGGACAGCTTGGTCGCGGACGGCGACGAGGTGGCGTTTTTTCCGCCGGTGACGGGAGGTTGAAGACCATGGCGGTGAAATTATCGGATACGGTTTTCGATCCCTGGCAAGAAATCGCTAACCACCAACAAGCGGCCGGCATGGCCGGAAAATACGGCGCGACGGCCGTGTTCGTCGGCACCATGCGCGATTTCAACCAAGGCGATGCCGTATCCGGCATGTACCTGGAACACTACCCCGGCATGACCGAGAAACAACTGATGCATATAGTCGAACAGGCAACAAGCCAATGGCGGGTTTTGGATACGCTGGTCGTGCATCGCGTCGGCCGGGTCGAACCCAACGACTCGCTGGTATTGGTAGCGGCCTGGTCCGAACATCGCGGCGACGCCTTCGACGCCAGCCGTTTCATCATGGAGAATCTGAAAAGCCGGGCGCCGTTCTGGAAACGGGAAACGCTGACCAACGGCGAGCAACGCTGGGTGGATAAAAACAGCTCCGGCTACAAACACCAATCTTGAGTCGTAAAGGCGTTGGCCGCCTTTCCGTCCAGTTCCATCCTCTGCTTCGCTTCCGCCTCCGGCAACCGCCGCTGCAACTCGGCAATTTGCCGATTCGCCGTTTCGATCTGCTGCTTCAGTTCAGCGATGGTTTCGTGCAGATATTCGAAGTGAACTTGAAAATAGCGGGCCGACGGAAAAGCGGCTTCCAACTTTTCCGCGGCCAAATCCGCCGACTTGCTACGCGAATGTCTTGGTTTCATAACATTACCCGAACGGAAGGAAGCTTCGATTAAACGCTGTCCCAGGTTTCAGCGAACGACATAGAGTCGATTCCGTTCAAAGCAGTTTACACACGGCCTGCAGAATCATATCGCTCAGAGTTTTCTTAAGGACTAACACCCCGGCGGCGCCGATCGGCGGGCGCCTTATCCATTAAGACGTTTCAGAAACCAAATACCCCACTTTTCGAGCAAAAATTTTGTTCGAGCCTGCTTGTCGGGGAGCAGTCAACTCAAAGTAATCCGGCGCTTGTGCATGTTCTGAATCGTCGGTTGCTTGGTTATGGTCAGCATCGCCGCCTGCGGCAACTTTTTGTGGATTAGACTGACCATCTCTACTTCGCCGTCCGGATCGAGCGAATCAAAGGCTTCTTGCATCAATATCCACTTTGGTTTATGCAACAACAAGCGCACCAAACCCAAACGTTGCTTTTGCTCGCGCTCCAAAGTTTTGTCCCAATCGGCGTGTTGATCCAACTGCTCCACCAACTCGCCGACGCCGGCCAACTGTAGGGTGTCGATCAATAGTTGCTGGTCGAAGCTACTGGCATCGGCCGGATAACAAATTGAAGCGCGCAGGTTGCCGGTCGGCAAATACGGCTTGGGCGGCATGAAAAACATCTGTTCGTCGTCCGGCAGTTCGATGGTGCCTTCGCCCCACGGCCACAATCCTGCAATTGCCTTAAACAATTTGTTGCCGGAGAACGCGTTACCGGCAATCAACACCCTTTCGCCGGCGCGAATTTCCTCGTTTAGCATCGAAATACAGACGATGTTGTCCAGCCGGCTAATGCACAAATTGCGGAATGCCAACACCGAGTTGTCTTGCTTGACTCTGCGAATGCGGTGCGGATCGGGTTTGGCGATTTCGCGTTCCAATTGCTCCAGTGCCTTACTCAGCCCAAGCACGCGTTCTACCGAGGCCCGCCATTCCGCGACCTTGCCCATGTTATCGACCGGCCAGGACAACGCGGCGACCATCTGTTGGAAGGCCTGCGCCGATTGCATCAATGCGCCCAAGCTGATGGTTCCCAGAATAAAGCGCGGCGCGGAGACCAGGATGGGGAACGCCATGGACAGGATGGAATAGCCGGAACTGAACATTGTGATCCGTTGCCAGGCCAAGGTTTGCTGATTCCAAGCATCGACGATATTGCCGAACAAACGGTGGAAATGCGGATTCTCGTGGCGTTCCCCATGGATCAAGGCAATCGCTTGCGCGTTTTCGCGGGCCTTGACCAGTGCAAAACGGAAATTGGCTTCAACGGTTTGCCGATTATCGGTCGCCGTAGTCAGCGGTCGACCTATCCACCAGCCCAGAACCGAGGCACTGGCGGCATAGATCAGCGCCAACCAGACCAAATGGCCTTGAATCGGAATTTGCGCTATACCGAGATCGATGGCGACACTGCCGGACAAAGTCCATAAAATCTCGGTAAAACTTACCAACAGCAGCACGCAGTAAAACATTGTATGTAGTAGATCGATCGCATATTCAGTCGAAATCCGGACATCTTCGGCGATACGCCCATCCGGATTGTCGTGCTGGCCGGGAATGTGGGTCACCAGATAGTGGCGACCGTCTCGCATCCATTGGCCGATCAATTTATCGGTCAACCAGCCGCGCCAACCCAATTGCAACCGCCGTTTAATGACCAAGTGCGTCGCGGTGATCGCAATGTTCGCCAAAAAGATCAGCACAATCAGACCGATTTGGGTAAAGAACCGCGACATCGACCGTTGTTCCAGAGCATCGAACAAATCGGCGCTCCATTCGGTGATAATCACTGAAATAGCGATTTGGGCGACAGTCAGCGCAATCAACGCCGCCGACAGTCCGCGAATACTGGCCTTGTTTTCGGAACACCAGAAAGGCCCCGCCAATCGGACGAACTGCATGAAAAATTTGCTAGTGTTTCGCAAGGCCATTTCTCCGCGTTAAGGTCGGGGCGCAATATAACAAAATTAAGCACATCCACAACCAAGAAATGTTTCAGTTGGATGTCAAACGCGACTCGAAGCGGAATCGGACTCTTTAGGTTTGGCAGCGAAATACCGGGGACAACGGGGGATTGGAGGAGTTAGAGCGAACCGGAAGCGAACGGCAGGCGGAGTGCCGTTCGCCTCATCGGCAGTAAGCGTTAACGCTTCATCGAATCGAAAAACGCGGCGTTAGTTTTGAAATCTTTGAGTTTGCCCAACAAGAATTCGGATGCCGCCAATTCGTCCATCGGCTGCAGAATCTTGCGCAGAATCCAGGTTTTTTGCAGTTCGTCCGGATCGACCAGATATTCCTCGCGGCGGGTGCCGGAACGGTTGATATTGATCGCCGGATACACCCGCTTCTCGGCGATTTTCCGCTCCAGATGCAGCTCCATGTTGCCGGTACCTTTGAACTCCTCGAAAATCACCTCGTCCATCCGCGAACCGGTTTCGACCAGCGCAGTGGCAATGATGGTCAGGCTGCCGCCTTCCTCGATATTACGCGCAGCACCGAAGAATCGCTTCGGTTTTTCCAGGGCATTGGCATCGACACCGCCGGACAGCAGTTTGCCGGAAGACGGCACCACCATGTTGTAAGCACGAGCCAAGCGCGTGATCGAGTCTAACAGAATAACCACGTCGTGCTTGTGCTCAACCATGCGCCGGGCTTTTTCGATCACCATGTCGGCGACCTGCACGTGGCGGGTAGCCGGTTCGTCGAAGGTGCTGGAGACCACTTCGCCGCGCACGCAACGCTCCATCTCGGTCACCTCTTCCGGACGCTCGTCGATCAGCAATACGATCAGATAACACTCTGGATTATTCTCGGCAATCGCATGGGCGATGCTTTGCATGATCATGGTTTTACCGGCTTTCGGCGGCGATACGATCAAACCGCGCTGGCCCTTGCCGATCGGCGCGATCAAATCGATGATGCGGGCGGTCAAATCCTCGCTGGTCCCGTTGCCCTGCTCGAGGCGGAAACGTTTGTTGGCGAAGAGGGGCGTCAGGTTGGAAAAGGAAATTTTGTTCTTGGCTTGCTCGGGAGACTCGAAGTTGATGCTCTCTACCTTCAGCATCGCAAAGTAACGCTCACCCTCTTTCGGCGGCCGAATCTTGCCGCTGACGGTATCGCCGGTGCGCAAGCCGAAACGGCGGATCTGGCTGGGCGATACGTAAATGTCATCCGGCCCTGCCAGATAAGAACAACCCGGCGTGCGCAGAAAACCGAAGCCGTCGGTCAAGATTTCCAGTACCCCGTCACCGTATATATCCTCCCCGCTCTTCGCCTGCTTCTTCAAGATCGAGAAAATCAGTTCCTGCTTTCGGGCTCTGTCGATGTTTTCCAACCCCAGGGATTCTGCGATAGCGATGATTTCTGTCGGTTGTTTAAGTTTTAACTCGGTAAGGTTCATGTTGACTTAGGGAAATGGAAGAAATGCAAAACAGCAGAAGGCTGTTTACGGCGGAAGAAGTGTGTTGGAAAACTCGGGCGATCGGGGTGCGAGAAGCTAGCGGGCGGAATTCTAGCGCAATAACCGGACTTATCAAAACATTTTCGACAAGTCCGGTTACAGCCTTTTTACAGGTTGCTGTCGATAAACGCGGCCAACTGCGACTTGGTCAAGGCGCCGACTTTGGTAGCCTCGACTTCGCCGCCCTTGAAAATCATCAAAGTGGGAATTCCGCGCACACCGTAATGTTGCGGGGTTTTCGGGTTTTCGTCGATGTTGAGTTTGGCGACGGTCAGTTTGCCTTGGTACTCGGCTGCAATTTCATCCAGCACCGGAGCAATCATTTTGCAAGGGCCACACCATTCGGCCCAGTAGTCGACCAATACCGGCGAGCCGGCTTTTAACACAGTTTCGTTGAAATCAGCGTCTGATACATGAAGCACTAGGTCGCTCACGCCATTCTCCATAAGTTTGCAAAGCAATGAATATAGTTTCGCCGCGCTTAAATTGTCAATCGATTTCAACCGCGCAGCGTTTTGAGTTATTCTAGCGAGTTATGAAAAAAACACACTTAACGGAAACGCGATTTAGCAATTTGGAGCTGTCCGACTCCATCATCAAAGGTCTGAAAGAAGCGGGATTCATCAACTGCACCCCGATCCAGGACAAGTCGTTACCCTTATCCCTGCGCGGCAAAGACATCGCCGGCCAAGCGCAAACCGGCACCGGCAAGACCGCGACCTTCCTGCTCGCGACGTTCCAGCACCTGATCAACGACGAAAGCGAAAAAATCAAGAACCCGCGGGCCTTGATCTTAGCGCCAACCCGCGAGCTGGCGATCCAGATCCACAAGGACGCGCTGGTGCTGAGCAAGTATCTGAACCTGAAATTCGCTTTGATCTACGGCGGCACCGACTACCAAAAACAGCTGGACAAAATCAAAACCAACGTCGACATCATCATCGGCACGCCGGGACGCATCATCGATTTTTACAAACAGGGCGCATTCACCTTGGATAACATCCAGGTCACGGTACTCGACGAAGCCGATCGCATGTTCGACCTGGGTTTTATCAAAGACATTCGCTTTCTGCTACGGCGGATGCCACCGGCCGATAAACGCCTGAACCTGTTGTTCTCGGCCACGCTGTCTTACAAAGTCACCGAACTGGCTTACGAACACATGAACAACCCGGTGCTGATCCGGATCGAACCGGAAGAAGTCACCTCGAAAGCGATCAGACAAATCGCCTATTGCCCGGCCAACGACCAGAAAATTCCGTTGCTGCTGGGCTTATTGAAACACCACCAGCCGCAACGCAGCATCGTCTTCGTCAACACCAAGCGTTGCGCGGAACGGCTGGACGACTACCTGCAGGCCAACGGCTACAAAGTCGCGATGTTGAGCGGCGACGTGCCGCAGGAAAAGCGCCAAAAACTGCTCGCCGCGTTTCAGGACAACCAGGTCAACCTGCTGATCGCCACCGACGTCGCCGCCCGCGGCCTGCATATTCCGGACGTCTCCCACGTATTCAACTACGACCTGCCGCAAGACGTCGAAGATTACGTGCACCGCATCGGCCGCACCGCCCGCTTCGGCGCCAGCGGCGAAGCGATCAGCTTCATCTGCGAGGAATACGCCTACTCGATGCCGGACATCGAAGACTATATCGGCGAAAAAGTACCGGTAGCATCGATCGAACCGGAACTACTGGCCGATCAGGTCGCCAAGCCCGAGCGCCGCGAACCGCGGGAACGGGTAGTCCAGCACGGTAAACGCCCGCCCCGGCCGGACCGTAAACCTAGGGAACATCGGCCGCATCCGGCAGCAAGCCCGGCATCAACGCCCGAAAATCCTCAATCGCCGGAAACTCCGCAATCGGCCTGACCGGACGCCGGCTGTCCGGCTTGCTGATCGAGACCAGATGGGCGATACCGAATTGCCTGGCCGAGTGCAGCACGGCCAGGCTATCGTCGACCAATAAACTGCGCTGCTTCTCGAATACATGCCGCTCCTGCAACGCTTGCCAGAATCCCTGCTGCTCCTTGGCAAAGCCGAAATCGTGGGAACTGACAATCTCGTCGAAAAACCGGTGCAGACAGGTCTTCTCCATTTTCAGACTGAGACTGTCGCGATGGGCATTGGTCACCAATAACAGCCGCCGCCGGCCGCGTAGCGCATCCAAAAACTCCACCACATGGGGATGCACCGCGATCAGACCAGCCAATTCCTGCTTCAATCCGGCGATGTTCAAATTTAGCTCGCTACTCCAGTAATCCAGACAATACCATTCCAAACGGCCTTCCATCGCCTTGAACCGCGGCGCCAACTCCTGCTTGGCCTGCTCCAGAGTCAAGCCGTGCAACTCGGCAAAACGCAAAGGTACGAATTCCTGCCAGAAATGGTTATCGAAATTCAGGTCCAGCAGGGTGCCGTCCATGTCCAACATCACCGTATCGATTTGCCGCCAATCCAACATTGCTAGAGATCTCCGTTAAATATTCGCCGATTATAAGCCGCACACCGCGCGAAGCGGCAGCGCCGGGGAATTCGATGCTATCCGCCGCAGCGGCAACGTTTTACAATGCCAGCCCAAGTCCAGGCGCTAGACCCAAGAAGCATGATGCGTAAACTGACTTTTAAACCCCGACTCGGATTCGGCCAGCCCATGCCGATACCGGCCGCTGCCGAACATACGGCGGACAACTTCCGGCCATAAACTCGGCCTAACTAACCCAAACCCGCCCCACGATGCCCAAGCGACCCAAAATTCTAAAACAAACGGTGCTGGCCCAAACCCGCCAATTCTGCATCGAAGCCCTGGATCTGGAATTCAGCAACGGCGAACGCCGCCAATACGAACGGCTGGCGCGCAACAGCTCGCACGGCGCGGTACTGATCGTACCGATGCTGGACCCGGAAACGGTATTGCTGGTCAGGGAATATGCCGCCGGCATCCACCGCTACGAACTGGGACTGCCGAAAGGCAAACTCGACGCCGGCGAGGACATGCTCAGCGGCGCCAACCGGGAATTGAAAGAAGAAATCGGCTACGGCGCCGGCAAACTGGAGCATCTGCACCGGGTCTCGTTGGCGCCGTCTTATCTGGAACACACCATAGACATCATCCTGGCCGAAGAACTTTACCCGGAGAAGCTGGAAGGCGACGAACCGGAAGAATTACAGGTAGTGCCCTGGTCGTTGCGCAGCATCGACAGCCTGCTGGCCAGCGGCGAATGCAGCGAAGCCCGTTCGATCGCCGCACTGTACATGGCTCTGGCTCATCTCGAACGGCGCGGTTAGCTCAAATTTTGAATAAGGGCTCCAGGCCGTCGCCGAGGGGCGCCGGCGCGGCTGCGCGGCGGGCTTGGCCGCTGAATGCGGTCCACAAGTCGCGGCCCTGCCACTCCTGCCCGCCGGGTGCGTACAACAAGCGATTCAAGTCGTTGATTTCGTCGCACAGCGGCTGATCGCAACGGCTCGCCAACCCGGCCAGACTGTCGGCGCCGAATTCGGCCCTGCCCCATTGCAGCAATAACTGCTTGGCCGCTTGCGGATTATTTTCCCAACAAGCTCGCTTTATCGCTTTTTCCAGCGCGCTTTCCGACTGCGCCATACTGGCAGCCCTAGTTTGGCGCCGCTGCCGGCCGGACCTTACGAATCCGATTACGGTCAGCAACCAGCCCATGGCCAGGACAGCCGAAACCGCCTGCCACAGCCGAACGCCGCTATCGGAAGTGACAGCGATCGGCGTTGCCGTCATCGGGCTCGCCTGCTCCGGTTCGGACTCGGTAGCGGAGGCCGTCGGCGTGGCGACCTCGGCCACCGCCAAAGCTTTGATTTTGACGGCCGGCAAAGCGGCCACCTCGATTTTCTGGGATTTGGAATTGAACCACTGGATCTTAAGTGCCGGCAAACTGTACTCGCCGGGTTTGGACGGAATGAAGGCGATTTTCTCCTCGCGCGATGCGGTCAAACCGTCGCTTTGTTTATCCTCGTGCAACAGCGGCTGGTCGGGATAGGTCTTGATGCCGTCGATCGGGGTTTTGTCGAACAACTCGGGCAATTGGCCGACCGTCGCCCCCCTGGCTTTCAAGGTCAAGGTGCGAGTCAGCGGCTCGCCGACTTTGACCTGCAAACTGGAATCGGACCAACCCTCGCTTAACTCCAAAGATTCTGCGCTAAGCCAGGCGCCTTTGAATTCGGCGGGCGCCGCGCGCACGTTCAATGTCACAGCTTTGGAGACCACTCGCCGGGTCTCGGTGCTGGGCCGGTTGAAAAAGCCGTTGAAACGCGGTTGCTGCCGGCTGCTGATGTATTCCGCATTCAACACCAGCGGCGCAATCGTGAACAGGCCGCTCTGCTGAGGAAAAATTGCATATTTGCGCTCGGTGACCCAATAGTCGACACCCTTGATTTGGGTCGAGTAAGTACTGTCCTCGCCCAGTTTTTCCACCAGGGCATCCTTGATTTCCGGCTCCGCCAAACTGGCCTGGGTGATCTGCACCCGGCGGAACAGTTTCAACGTATAAATCACCTGCGCCTGCACATAGGGCTGCTCCGGCGTCGCCGAGACTTCCAGGAACAGCTCATCGTCCTTCGCGGTCGGTTGCGCGGCTTCGGTCACGGTCAATGCCAGCGGTTTGCTGCTGTCGGCGCCGAAGGCAATGGCCGGTATGGTCAACTCGCCGCTGCGCTTGGCCATCGCCGTCAAAACCCATTGCTCATTGCGGTTGCTTTTGCCGTTGACCCAGGAAGCACTGCTGCTGCGTTGCTGGTTGACGATCTCGAAATCCTGCCGCAAGGGCTCGAGATCCGGATTGCCGTCCGGTTGCTCGGTTGCGGTAAACGTAATTTGAAACGACTCGTTCAAAGCCACCGGATTACGGTCGACCGCAACGCCGATCTCGGCGGCGCCGGCAACGGCACTCAGCCAAAACCACAATATCCCCAGCCACCAGGGCGACACACTAGTACGCATAGACAAAAATCCGCTCATTTCATCGAAAACGGTTTATGAACATCCTGACGGTCGTCGAACCAACCGTACAGCACCGGCAATACCACCAGAGTCAATAATGTGGAACTGATCAGGCCGCCGATCACGACGATGGCCAGCGGCTTTTGCACTTCCGAACCGGGCCCGACCGCAAACAGAAACGGCACCAAGCCCAACAAGGCCACCGTCGCCGTCATCATTACCGGCCGGAAACGCTGTTCGCAGCCGCGGCGCACCGCATATTCCAGGCTCAGCCCGCTCTCGCGCTGGGCCCGGATATAGGAGACCAACACCACGCCGTTCAACACTGCGATACCCCACAAGGCGATGAAACCGACCGAAGCCGGCACCGACAAATACTCGCCACTCAAAAACAACGTGACGATACCGCCGATCGAAGCGAACGGCAGCACCAGGATGATCAGCGCGGCAAAGCGCAGCGATTTGAACAACATGAACAGCAGAAAGAAAATCGCCGCAATCGTTACCGGAATGATCATTTGCAAATGACCCAAGGCCCGCTCCATGTTCTGGAACTGACCACCCCACTGCAGATAATATCCTTCCGACAATTTGACCTTATCGGCCACGGCTTTTTGCAATTCGGCGACGAAGCCGCCCAAATCGCGGTCACGCACGTTGATGCCGACCACGATCCGCCGCTTGCCCATTTCCCGGCTGATCTGGGCGGGGCCGTCGTTCAAGCTGATTTTGGTCACGTCGCCCAGCGGCACCCGCGCCCCGTTCGGCGAGGTCAACATCAATTGGTCGATCGCGGCGATATTGTTGCGGAAGGCTTCCGGCAATCTCACCGCAGCGGAGAAGCGCCGCTCGCCCTGGTAAATCTCGGTGGCGACTTTGCCGGCAATCGCGGTTTCGATCACGTCGTGGATATCCGACGCATTCAGACCGTGGCGGGCGATCGCCTGGCGGTCGACGGTAATGTTCAAATATTGCTGACCGGTCAGCCGTTCCACCCGAATGTCGCGGGCGCCGCTGACGCCGTTAGCCACCCCGGCAATCGCATCGGCCAGCCGCTTGAGTTCGGCCAGATCGTCACCGAACACCTTGACCGCAACGTCGGAACGCACCCCGGTCACCATCTCGTCGACCCGGTCGGAAATCGGTTGCGCCATCACCACCTGCATGCCGGGCAGATTTTCGATCAGCTTGTCGCTCATCGCATCGGCAATGTCGTCCTGAGTCCAGCCTTGCGGCCATTCCTCGCGCGGTTTCAAGGTCACAATCGGCGTCGACTCGTTTTGCGATTGCGGATCGGCCGGACTTTCGCCGCGGCCGACGCCGGACACCACGTTTTTGACGCCCGGAATCTGCATCACCATTTTCATGGCCTGCATCTCGACATTGATACTTTCTTCCAAGGAGATATTCGGCATCCGGTTGATACCCGGCACGATGGAGCCTTCCTTCATTTCCGGAATGAACGAAGTGCCGAGCAAGGGCAACAACACCAAAGCGCCGACAAAGGCCGCCACGGCGGCGCCGACCACTTTCAGCCGGTTGGCCATCGAAAAATCCAGCAAGCGCAGATAATGGCGCTTGATGAACGCAATCAAGCGGGTATCGTGTTCACCGTCGTGGCCCTCCAACGCAAACGCGCACAACACCGGCGACAAGGTCAGCGACACCACCAGCGAAATCAGCAGCGCGATCGCAATGGTGTAAGCCAGCGGCGCAAACATCTTGCCTTCCATCCCCTGCAGCGTCATCAACGGCAAAAACACCAAGACGATGATGCCGACGCCGAACAATACCGGCGTCGCCACTTCCTGGGTCGCGGCCTGCACCACCCGCACCCGGCTGGTGGCGCGGCCCTTGCGCTCGCCAAGCAAGCGGAACGCGTTCTCGACCACCACCACCGAACCGTCCACCATCAAACCGATCGCAATCGCCAGGCCGCCCAAGGACATCAAATTGGCCGACAAGCCCAATTGGTTCATCATGATGAAAGTCACCAGCGGCGTCACGATCAGGGTACCGACCACGATCAGGCTGGAGCGCACGTCGCCCAGGAACAGAAACAGGATGATGACGACCAAGACGATGCCTTCCATCAACACTTTGGTCACGGTGTGCAGGGCCGCGTCGACCAGATCGCTGCGGTCGTAATACGGCACGATTTTCAAGCCGCCCGGCAGCATGCCCTTGGCGTTGATTTCCGCCACCCGTTGCTTGATCCGGCTCACCACTTCCTTGGCGTTGCCGCCGCGCAGCATCATGACGATGCCGCCAACCGATTCGGTGTAACCGTTTTTGATGACCGCGCCGGCCCGCACTTCGTGGCCGATTTTGATTTCGGCGACGTCGTGCATGTGCACCGGCACGCTGTCGTCCTCCTTCAACACGATATTGGCGATGTCGTTGACGTCGTTAATCAAACCAACGCCGCGGATCAAATATTGCTCGGCATAATGCGGCAACACGCCGCCGCCGCTGTTGGCGTTGTTGCGGGCCAAGGCCTCGAACACCTCGTTCAGCGAAATCCGGTAGTGGTGCAAGCGGTTGGGGTTGACCAGAACCTGGTATTGCTTGACGTAACCGCCCTGGGAATTGATCTCGGCGACGCCGGGAATGCCGCGCAACAGCGGCCTGACCACCCAGTCCTGTGCTTCACGCCGAAACTGCAACTCTTCCTGAGTCAACGGCCGCTCGCCGTCGTCATCGCGGTCCAGCGTATATTGGTAAACCTCGCCCAGGCCGGTCGACACCGGGCCCAGCACCGGATTGACGCCGGGCGGCATTTGCTGCTTGACCTCGATCAGGCGTTCCATCACCAATTGCCTGGCGAAATAGACCTCGGTCTTATCGGTGAAGATCAGCGTAATCAGCGACAGGCCGTTTTTATTCAGCGAGCGCATTTCTTCCAACCCCGGCAAACCCGCCATCGCGATCTCCAACGGCACGGTCACCAGCCGCTCGACCTCGTCGGGCGATTTTCCGGCGGCTTCGGTGGCGATTTGCACCTGAATGTTGGTCACGTCCGGAAACGCATCCACCGACAGCTGCCGCACGGCGCGGACGCCGAACAGCGCCACCGCCACCGCCAGCACCGCCACCAAAATCCGTTGTTGCAGCGCCAGTTCTATCAAACGGTTGATCATGGCTTACTCCAACGCGCTACGCAGGCGTTCGTTGTTCAAATGAAAGGCGCCGTTGACGACGATTTTTTCGCCGGGGCGCAGACCGGCCAGCAATTCGCGCTTTTGGGCTTCCTCGCGGCCGAGTTTGACCGGGCGCAATTCGAACCGATTGTCGGCAGTCTGCACGAAGACGTGGTCTTTATCGTCTTCCCGCACCACCGCCGGGCTTGGAATCAGCAGCGACTGGGCGCCGGGCTTGCTGATTTTTAAAGTCGCCAGCATCTGCGGCTTGAACAGCCGCTGCGGATTGGCTAACGCCATCCTGACCGTCACGGTGCGGGTGTCGGGATCGACCAAATCGGAAACATAGATTAATTTGCCGCTGACGCTCTCACCGGGCAACGCCGGCACTTCCGCCAACACCTGGTCGCCCTGCCGGGCCCAGTGCGCCTGCTGTTCCGGAATTTCCGCCACCAGCCATAGTTGCGACAAATCGGCGACCGTGTACAGGCTGTCGGCCGGCTGTACCACCTGGCCGATCGCGACGTTACGCTCGATCACGACGCCGTCGATGCTGGACGTTACCGGCGAAAACGAATGGATGCTGCGTTGCTTGTCCAGCCGCTTCAAATCGGCCTCGCTCATGCCCATCACCCGCAAGCGGTCGCTGGCGGCGCGCTGGTCCACCTCGGCTTCGGCCAGTACGCCCTGGCGCTCCTGCAGTTCGGCTTCGGCGATCACGCCGCTTTCCAGCAGCCGCTCGGCGCGCTTGACGGTGATTCGCCGCAGATTGACTTGCGACGTGGCTTTTAGGTAATCCGATTGGGCCTGGCTCAGTTCGGTGCTGTTCAATAGCGCCAGCCGGTCGCCCTTCTTGACGTTCTGGCCCAGCATTGCATTAATCTCGGTAATACGGCCGGTCACGCTGGCGCCGATCCGGGCCACCCGATGCTGGTCCAAATCCACTCGGGCCGACAGGCTCAACGACTCCCGCATCTCGCCGGGCCTGACTTCGTCTACCGTCAACAATTTCATCAACGCCGGCGAGGCCTCCAGCAACGGTTTCATGTCGGCGGCCGGCACCGGCCCGGCCCAGCACAATAAAGCGGGTAACAGGGTTAAGAATCGCTGCAATTGCATGGTTTTTCCTTTTGTCAGTAATCTGCTTGCCCGGCACGGCCGCAACAGGCCGCCCCGGCGCTTACTCTTCGCCCGGCCGCGGCGTGATCAGCACTTTGTCTATGCGCACGCCGTCGATATCGACAATCTCGAACCGCCATTCCCGGTACTCGAAGGCTTCGGCAATGCGCGGAATATCTTCCAGGTAAAACAAGACGAAGCCGCCTACCGTGTGGTAAGCATTGTCGGCTTCGCCGGGGAGCTCGCCGCTGAAGCCGATCAGCGATTTCAAGCGCTGCACCGAGACGCCGCCGTCGACCAGCCAGGAGCCGTCGGCCCGCTCGGCAATATCGACATCCAGGTCGGCGCCGGGCAATTCGCCGACGATGGCTTTCAATACGTCGCTCAGCGTGACCAAGCCCTCGATATCGCCGTACTCGTTGGCGACCAAAGCCAGGTCGACCTGGTTGGCTTTGAAATATTCCAGCAGTTGCACCAAAGTCATCGTCTCCGGCACGTAATGCGGCGTGTGCACGAACGGTGCGATTTCGAAGGCCACCCCGCTCATCGCCGGCTGCAGCAATTCGCTGCGGGTCAATACCCCGGCGATGTTGTCCAGCCCGCCGCGGCAAATCACGGTTCTGGCATAGGGGCATTCGGCAAGCTTGCGCCGCACCTCGGCATCGCCGTCATCCAGGTCGACCGCGTAAATCTGCAGCCGCGGCGTCATCGCCGCGCCAACCCGCTGCTCGTCGAGCTTCATCACATTGCCGACCAGATGGCGCTCACTGGCATGAAACACGCCGGACTCGGCGCCGATTTCCATCAGCAATTTGATTTCCTCGTTGGTCACGCTGGCCTGCGGCGGCCGGTGGGCACCGCACAAACGCAGCAGCAGCGAGCTGGACGAAGACAACAACCACACCAGCGGGCTGGCGAGCGCCGCCAGCGCGTTCATCGGTTTGGCCACGGCCAACGCAATCCGTTCCGGATTCAGCAGCGCCAGCCGCTTGGGCGCCAATTCGCCGACCACGACCGAAAAATAGGTGATGGCAACCACGGTCGCGATCAGGGCGATGCTGTCGGCGTACGGCGCCAACCAGGGAAATTGGGCCAGATAGCGCTGCAACGGTTCGGTCAGGGCGTCTTCGCCGAGCGCGCCGCTGAGGATGCCGACCGAGGTGATACCGACCTGGACCGTCGACAAAAACCGCGACGGGTCTTGGTGCAGTTTCAAGGCGGTGGCGGCGCCGGCCCGCTTCTCGCCGGCCAATTTCTGCAAGCGGGCCAAACCGGAAGACACTAGGGCCATTTCCGACATGGCAAACACGCCGTTGAGCACAATCAAAAACACTATCAGGCCAATATCCATCGTCTTTTCGTCAGTCTGTGGAACGGTTTGGGCATCGCTTTACCAGGGGCTGTCGGCCTGATTCCGGCGATTGCGTTGGCTGTATTGATACTTGAATTTCCGCCGCAACAAACCGGTGGGCTCGTCGGGAATACGTTTCAATAGCTGTTCGTTGGCGCGTTCGGTTTCGTTGCGCTCGACCTCGGCGGCCGCTTCCGCCGGCTGCGCTTCCGGTTTGGCATCCTTGGGCTGATTTTGAGCCTGATCCGGCGGCGCAGTTTGCCGGCTATCGGAGGGGTTTTGTTCCGCCGGTTTTGATTGCTGCTCGGCCTGCTTGCGCTGGTCCGCCGCCGATTGCTCGCCGGGCTGCTGCTTGGCCGCTTCGTTCTGCCGGTCGCCGTCTGCCTGACCGGACTGGGATTGCCGGTCTTGCGCTTGCTGTTCTTGTCCGCCGTCCTGCGGCTGGCGGTCCTGGCCCTGGTTCGGCTGTTGTTGCTGTTGCTGCTGCTCCTGCAATTTTTTCTCGACCAATTCTTTATTGTATTTTGCGTCCTGATGTTGCGGATCGAGTTGCAAGGCCTGCTGGTAAGCCTGCACCGCCTCCGGCAAACGACCGGCCAGGGCCAGCGCATTGCCGCGGTTGTAGTGGCCTTCCGCGCTGTTGGCGTGTTTCAGGGACTCGGCGGCCTGTTCGTATTGGCCGGCTTTGTACTGGGCGGCGGCGCGCCAGGCCTGGTCCTGAAATTGCTCGGCCGCCTGCTGGTATTGTTGCTGCTCGAAGGCCTGCTTTGCGCGTTGGTCGGGAGTTTTCCACAAGCTCTGCCAATCCAGCGCATAGCTGTTTCTGGGCAGCGGCGCCAGACTCAACAGGCACCAGAGCAACAAGCCTTTCCTGAATTGCCCGGCCGCCCACGGCAACACCAGCAGTACCAGCCATGGGCCTTTTTCGTCCCATTGCTGCAACAGCAAATTGGAGTCCTGATTTTGCGGATCTGTTACGGCGGAATTGAACACCCGGCTCAAGGCTTCGACATCTTCGTCGCCGGCCGTTACCGGCTGATAAAGGCCGCGGCCGTTGCGAGCCAGAGTCGCCAAGGTCGCTTCGTCCATCTTCGCCACCACGATATTGCCGCTGCGGTCTTTCAAAAAACCGCCGCCGGCCGCCTGGATCGGCGCGCCGTCGGCGGTACCGACCGCCAATACCGATAATTGGTAACCGCGCAACCAATGCTCGGCCTGTGCCGCCACGTCGGCGTCGGCGCCGTCGGTCACCAACAGGATATGGCCTTTGGCCAGTCCGGCCTGACGCAACAAATTGGCGGCGTGTTCTACGGCAATGGCGGTATGACTGCCGGGGCTGGGCATGATGTCGGTGGTCAATGCCGACAACTGGCTGTCGATGGTGGCGGTGTCGGTGGTCAGCGGCGTCACGGTAAAGGCATCGCCGCCGTAAACCAGCAGTGCGGTCTGGCCGTCCTTGCGCTGTTTCAGCAGGTCGGCGATTTTGTAGCGGGCCTTGCCGATGCGGCTGGGCTTGATATCGGCGGCGTCCATCGATTTGGACAAATCCAGCGCGATGACCAGCGCCGCATCGTTGCGAAAAGCCGGGCTGGGCAAGCGTTCCCAAGTCGGCCCGGCCAACGCAACAATCGCCAGCACGGTCGCCAGCGCGGCACCGATCAGGCTATAGCGCCGCTGCGCTGCCGCCGGCTGGTCCTGCAGCACGAACGGCAATAGCTCGGCATCGCAAACCTCAGTCCAATTTGCCCGACTTTGCCGGTGGCGGGCCAGTTTCAGCAACAGCAAGGCGGCCGGCAGCAAGGCCAGAAACCAGAGCGGCCTTAAAAAATGGAATTCTGCCGGCATCAGCTCCACCGTAACCGCCCGGCCGCGATCAAGCCGGCCAATATCAAAGCCAGACCCAACGGCCAATGGAACAGCTCGCTCCGCGGCCGGAAGTATTGTTTGTCCTTTTCCACCGGTTCCAGTTGGTCCAGCATTTGGTAGATGCGCTCCAATTCCTCGGTGTTGCGGGCGCGGAAGTAATGGCCGCCGGTGGCTTCGGCGATCGCGGTCAAGGTTTTCTCGTCCAAATCCAGCGACGGATTGACCCGGCGCGTGCCGAACAGGCTGCGCACCAAAATTTCGTCGGCGCCGATGCCGATGGTATAGATTTTCAAGTGGTTTTCGGCGGCCAGTTCTGCGGCTTTCAGCGGTGTCAGTTCGCCGGCGGTGTTGGCGCCGTCGGTCAACAGGATCAAGACCCGGCTGGCATCTTTCTGGTCTTGCAGCCGCTTGATCGCCAGGCCGATGGCATCGCCGATAGAGGTTTTCGGCTCGTCTTCAGTGATGCCGATAAAGGCCTCCCCGAGCAAGGTCTGCACGGTCTTGCGGTCGAAAGTCAGCGGTACGTGCAGATAAGCCTGGGTCCCGAACAGAATCAGGCCGAGGCGGTCGCCGGCGCGGCGCATGATGAATTCGCCCGCCACCTGCTTGATCGCGGTCAGTCGGTCGACCCGCTGTTTCTCCAACAGAAAGTCCTCTTCCTGCATGCTGCCGGAGACGTCGACCGCCAACATCAGATCGCGGCCGCTGACCGCCTGCTCCAGCGGTTCGCCCAACCACTGCGGCCGGGCCGCGGCCAACAGCAGGCAAAGCCAGGCGCAAACCGCCAGCCACAACGGCCAACGCCGCTCGCTGCCGACGATGTGACCCGAATCGCTGCCGAAATCGTCCAGAAACGGGGTCTTCAATGCCGCCTGCCGGACCGGAGTCTGGGCCGGCAACCAGCGGCGCAGCAACAGCGGCAACGGTATCAGGAGCAATAGCCAAGGCCAGGCCAGCGTCATCATGATTTTTTCGCCTGCTGTTTCAACCAGCGTTCGCATAGCTCGAACAAGGCATCCAATTCCGCGTCGTTCGGTGGCTGCGGCCGGTAGTGGGCATCGGCCAGACAACGTCCGGGCCCCTGTGTGAACGGCGCATCCGGCAAAGAACGATCCAGATATTGCAGCCAGGCATGGCCGCTCAGGCTGGCCACGTCGCGGCGCGGTGCGGTACTCAGCGCAACCCGGCGCAACCAGGCGGACAAGGCCGCCACAGTTTGTCTGGCATCGCCTGTGCGCTCGCTGCGCATGGCTTCCAGCAATTTGCCGGCGATTTTAACGGCACTGCGCCGACGTATTCGTTGATGAAGCTGCCGCAAACCGAACACTAATGCCGGCAGCAATAGCGCCAAAGCCCACCAACCGGGCGCCGGTGGCCAAAAATCGACGGCGTCGGGCAAATGAATATCTCTTAACGGCAATTGTTCCATCGTTGGCGTTATCGAATTCAGGGCAGTTGAGTATACAGGATCAGGCTTTCGTCGATTTCCCGCTGTACCGCCTGTAAATCGGCAAAACCGGTTTGGGCTGCCGCCAACTCGCCGGCATCGTAATGTCCTTGCAAGCGATCGGCCTGGCTGTGCAAATTTTGCTGCAGTTGCAGCAGCCGCTCCAGCCAGTCCTCGGCGTGCTGCCGCTCCTGCCGGGCCTGACGCAGCCAGCGCCCCAAATGGGTGCGCTGGCGATCCATGATCGGCCAGGCCGGTACCGGCTGTTGTCCGGCCGCAAACAGGCAGTCGCGTACCCGCTGCAACCACTGGCGGGCGTCGCAACGCCGAATCGCAATCATGGTCTGCTCCGGCGTCAACTCGGCGTTGGCATAGAAATCCCAGTCGGCAAAAGGCCGGTAGGCGGCCACCCAATCGGCGATCTGCGCTGCCGGCATCGGCCTGGCAATCGCATAACCTTGCAGCAATCGGCAGCCGAGCAACAGCAACACCACACCTTGGTCCTGATTTTCGACGCCTTCGGCGACCACCTTACGGTTAAAGGCTTGGCTCAAATCAATCACACTGTCGATGATGGCGTAATCGTCCGGATCGTCCAGCATGTCCCGGACGAAAGTTTGATCGATCTTCACGGTATCGACCGACAAATGCCGCAAATGGGTCAGCGACGAATAGCCGGTGCCGAAGTCGTCCAGCGCCACACTGATACCCAGCTGCTCGCGGCAATTCTTGATGATGCGGTTCACGGCGCTCAAATCGTCCAGCGCGGTACTTTCCAGGATTTCGAGCTGCAAAGACTGTGCCCGGATTTCGGGATGTTGCCGCAAGATGCCGGCTATGTGCTCCTGAATTCCCGGCCACAATAAATGGTAGGAGGAGATATTGACGCTGACTTCCAATTTCAAGCCCAGTGCCTGCCAGGCCGCCAGATCGCGGCAGGCCTGCTCGATCACCCAGTTGCCGATGCGGATTTCCAAATCGGTAGAGGCAATGGCCGGCAGAAACTCCAGCGGCGGCACCATGCCCCGCTGCGGACTCAACCAGCGGATCAAGGCTTCGACGCCGGCAACCTGACCGCGCTTGATATCGACCTTGGGCTGGTAATACAAACACATTTCGCCATTCACGAAGGCCGCTTCGATATCGCGCAATTGTTGGTGGCGATGCATGATTTGCTGGTCTTGGGTCGCATCGAACAATTGGCAACGGTTCTTGCCGGCCAGTTTGGCCTGATACATGGCGTGATCGGCATGCCGCAGCAAGCCGTCCGGATCGGCATCGTCCAGCGGATATAAGGTGTAGCCGCTGCTGGCACCGACCGTGATTTGCTGGCCGTCGACCGAGAAGGGTTCGGAGATCGCCTGATGGATACGCAAAATGGCCTGTTCGCATTGCTCGAGGGTGTCGATATCGCGTAGCAGCAAGGCAAATTCGTCGCCGCCGTGGCGCGACACACTGTCCTCCTCGCGAATCGTATTCTTGATGCGCTCCGCCACTTCCACCAGCACCCGGTCGCCGATGTCGTGGCCGAACAGGTCGTTGACCGGTTTGAAACCATCCAGATCCAGAAAGCAGATCGCCAACAACGACTTCTCCCGTTTGCTGTGAGCAATAGCCTGGCTCAAGCGGTCGGCGAACAAAATCCGGTTTGGCAACCGGGTCAACGGATCGTAATGCGCCACCAGCTCCAACAACTGTTGCTGTTGTTTGGCTTGGGTCACGTCGGAAAACAGGCCGATGTAATGCGTGATGCGGCCGTCGCTGTCGCACAATGCGGAAATCGTCAACCATTCCGCATACAGATCGCCGTTCTTTTTGCGGTTCCATAATTCGCCGCGCCAATGTTGCTGTTGCTGCAAGTCGCGCCACATCTCGGCGTAGAATTCCGGACCGTATTTACCCGACTGCAGAATATTGGGTTTTTTGCCGACCATCTCGTCGCGGCTGTAACCGGTAATCTCGCAAAAGGTGGGGTTGACGTCGATGATGTTGGCCTCGGCGTCGGTAATCAGAATCCCTTCGTGAGCCTCGCTGAACACGCGGGCAGCCAGCTTTAAATCGTCTTCGGCCAGTTTGCGTTCGGTGATATCGCGCGACAAGCCCAACAAGGCGGTAATGTTGCCGTCGGCGTCGCGCATCGGAACGGCATGAGTGTCCAGCCAGCGCTGGCCGCCGCGCAATCCGGTGATTTCGAATTCCAAGGTACCTGACGCTCCGGCGAACACCCGACGGATCAATTTTTTGAATTGATCCCGGTATTTGGCGCCGACCAAGTCTTCCAATCGACAATTCTGGGCCTGTTGCAGCGAATCGGCTTCTATCATGTCCAGGCCGGCCGGATTCATCTGCAGCAGCCGGCCGTCGCGCGCCAGCAGTTTCACGGACTCCGGTTGCGAATCGACGATAGTGCGCAATTTAAGCTCGGACTCGCGCGCCTGTTGCGCCGCGGCTTTTTGTTCGGATACCGCCGTTTCCAGATCGCGGGTGCGCTGTTCGACCAAGGCTTCGACGGCGGCGGTGCGGCCGCTGACGATCAACAGCATGATATTCAACAAACTGGTAAAGCATAGACCGCCGAGCAAGGTCACCCATAACACCGAAGACCCGTGTTCGTTGATGAATTGGCTGCTCGGCATTATCGTCACCCGCCAATCGCGGTCGACGAATTTGAAGACTCGTTGCCAATCCTGCAATGCGTAATTCTGGCGCATCGTCGAGGGTAAGCGCTTGGCGAACAACTCGGTGTAGACGCCGTTGCCGGCGGTATCCTCGATACTGATATCCAAGGACTGCGTGTTCAGGCCCTGGGTGACGACCTCCAACATCCGCGCCGGCACAATTACCGCCGAGACGAAACCGATGAAATCGCTGTCTGCCGATGCGGTCGGCTTGCCGCTGGCCCGCGCGGCATCCTTGGCCTGTTTACTCAGCGGATTGGATACCGAGTCCAACCCGAAGGATCTCTCGTTTCCGGCCATCGGCTCGACGTAGGCCACCGGAAAATATTCGGCGCGTTCGCCGGCCGGCACCGAACGGCCGCCGGGGTCGCGTTCGGTGATGCGGAATCCGGCGTAGCCTTCCTGCCGCAATTTAGCTTCGAAGCCGGCGCGTTGCGGGTGGCGTATTCTAGGCAACCATTCCAGCGCCTGGATTTCCGGATGCCGCTCCAAGATGCCGCGAGCAAAGCCGCTAAATTGCTCGCGGCTGATATCGCTGGACGCCAGGAATACATCCCTCAGCGCCAGACTACTGTCGACGACGTGGGTGGTGTATTCCGCCAACAGGGTTTCGACGGCGGCCGCCCGGTTATCGAAAGTCTGCTGGATTCGGGTTTGCTCGGCGCGAAACACCTGCGTGAACACTAACACCAGCGCCAGCAGAGTGCCCAATAGCGGCAAAGCCACGCTCAAGCGCCGGGCCCGCCACAAGGCATGCGGCCGGCCGAAGGCGCAGAACAGCAACGGCGCGATCACCATCACGCCCAGGCTGTCGCCGATCCACCAATTGCGCCAGGAGTTTTGTACCTCGTCGCCGGGCATCAGTTGCAAACCGTACAGGGCACCGATGCCAATGCTCGGCGCGGTCACGCAAGCCAAAGGGCCGACTAACGCAAAAAACGTCAAGATCCGGCCCGGCGTTTCCAGTTTCGGCAAGCCCGGCTGCAAATACCGTTCCGACAAACCGGAGGCGACCAAGGCTTGTAAGGTGCTGCCGCCAGCGATCAACATCGCGGCCGCGACGGCAGTCGAATTCAATTGCCCGGAAAAATTAGCGGCAGCGGTCAATTCGTTGAGCACGGCGCCCAACCAGATACCCGGCCACAACCGGCGGCCCCATATCAATAAGGCGGCCAGTGCGATCCCCGCCGGCGGCCAGAGCGGACTGGAATAACCCGGCGGAATCACCAGTTTCATGCCCAGCCAGCCGCCGATAAAAATTGCGGCCGCCAGCATAGCGATGCTGGCGGCAAAATGCAGCGGTCGCGCAACGCCGGTTTGCCGCGCCTGTGGCCCCGGGGCGGCTAAATTGGCGGGACGCAGCAAGTTTTCGGATCCGGACATGACGGACTGGGCCTCTAGCGGCAATGCGGCCGGGCGCCGGTCAGCACGTCCAGAGCAGCTTGCTGCGTGCTACAGGGGATCAGCAGCGAGTGCAATTGGCTGGACAATTTCTGCAGCAGGCGCCGACGATCGGCAAACTGTTGCTGATAGGACTGCGCCCGTTGCCGGTCGGCGCTGTCGAACAGGATTTCCCGCAAGCCATCGGTAAATCGGTAGCGGCCCTTGCTGGGCAAGCGCATTTCCAACGGGTCGGCAATATGCACCATGACCACTTCGCAGTGCTTGGCCAAATTGGTCAAATGCCGTTCGGCGGCCGGATTCAGACCGCGAAAATCGCTGAGGATATAAACCCGGCTGCCGGGGCGGGCGTGATGTAGCAGCCTGGACAGCGGAATATCGAGCTGATCGGCCGCGTCGCCGCTGTAAGCCGGTTTTACCAAGGCATTCAAAAACCGCAGCAAGGCTGGCTTGCCGGTTTGCGGCCGCAATTCCAGGCAACCGGCTTCGCTGAATATCTGGCCGCCGATGCGGTCGCCCTGCTGCAATGCGGCCCACGCCAGCAATGCGGCCAGACGGGCGGCCTGCACCGACTTGAACACGCCGCGGGTGGCGAAAGCCATCGCCGCCCGATAATCGACGGCGATGAACATCGGCCGCTCGCGTTCCTCTTTGAAAATTTTGCTGTGCGGTTTGCCGGTGCGGGCGGTGACGCGCCAATCGATGCGGCGCACATCGTCGCCGGGCTGGTACAGACGGGTTTCGTCGAAGGCCATGCCGCGCCCTTTCAGATGCGACAGGTAATTACCGCTCTGGACGGCGCGGATATTGGCGTGACCCAGGCTGATCGCGGCGGCCGGTTTGGCCAGATCGACCAAGCCTTTCAGAGTAACCGCCACCCGCGGGTTATCGGCGGTGTGTTGCGCATCCATCAGGGCACGGCAATCCTGGCGATCAATTCCTTGACCACGTAGTCGGCAGTGACGCCCTCGGCCTCGGCCTCGTAGGACAAGATCAACCGGTGGCGAAGTACGTCGTAGGCAATGTCCTGGATGTCGGCCGGGTCGACGAAATCGCGCTGCGCCAGCCAAGCCTTGGCTCGGGCGCAGCGGTCCAGCGCAATGCTGGCGCGCGGGCTGGCGCCGTATTGGATCCAACCGGCCAAGTCCTGGCCGTAGGCCGCCGGTTTACGGGTGGCTAATACGATCTGCAATAAGTATTGCTCCAGACTATCGGCCATGTATAAGTCGAGTACCTCGCCACGGGCGGCGAACAGCGTTTGCTGGCTGATTTTGGGCGCCTGGTAGTCGCCGTTTTGCAAAGCACCTTTGGCTTCGGCCCGAGCCAAGTGCAGAATGGCTTGTTCATGGCCGGCATCCGGATAATCGATTTTGACGTGCAGCAAAAACCGGTCGAGCTGCGCTTCCGGCAGCGGATAGGTGCCTTCCTGTTCGATCGGGTTTTGGGTCGCCATCACCATGAACAGTTGCGGCAGCGGATAGGTGGCTTTACCGACCGTGATCTGCCGCTCGGCCATTGCTTCCAGCAACGCGGCCTGCACTTTTGCCGGCGCCCGGTTGATCTCGTCGGCCAGAATCAGATTATGGAATAATGGACCTTTCTGAAATTCGAAGCTGCCGGGCTGCGGCCGGTAAATTTCGGTGCCGGTCAAATCCGCCGGCAACAGGTCCGGGGTAAATTGCACACGGTGAAAATCGGCCTGTACGCCCTGGCTGAGGACATTGATGGCGCGGGTTTTGGCCAACCCCGGCGCACCTTCCACCAACAGGTGGCCGTCGGCCAGCAACGCGATCAGCATCCGCTCTACCAGGACTTCCTGGCCGATGATTTGGCTATTGATATGGTGTTTGAGTTGTTGCAGCGCCGCTTGGCAGGAATCGGGACTTGTTGCAGTCATGTCGAATTGGTTTGATTGATGTTGCCGAGTTGGGACCGACCTTGGTCCGAAAAGTTGCGTTGCGGCTAGTTTTTACGTTGCCGGTCTTTCCATTCGCGATGGGCGACCATGATGTTGACCACTTCGTGCGGATCGTCGGTGACGGTGATCAGTGCTAAATCCTCTTCGGAAATGGTGCCGTATTCGAGCATTTTCGCCTTCATCCAGTCCATCAGCCCGTTCCAGAAGTCGCTGCCGAACAACACCAGCGGAATCGGATAGACCTTGTGGGTCTGCATCAGCGTCAGCGCTTCGAAGAATTCGTCCAGCGTACCGAAACCGCCCGGCATACAGACGTAACCGATCGAATAGCGCACGAACATGACTTTGCGCACGAAGAAGTAACGGAAATTCAGCGCGATATTCTGGTAAGGGTTGGGTTTTTGCTCCATCGGCAATTCGATATTCAAACCGATCGAGGGTTGGTCGTTGGCAATCGCGCCTTTATTGGCCGCCTCCATCACCCCCGGACCGCCGCCGCTGATAATGGCAAAGCCCTGTTTACTGAGCAGGTCGGCGATTTCGACGGTCTTGACGTAATAGGGATGATCCGGTTTCAAACGGGCCGAACCGAAAATCGAGATCGCGTCGCACAGGCCGGATAATTCATCGAAGCCTTCGGTAAACTCGCTGATGATCCGGAAGATGCGCCAGGATTGGTCGCCTTTCAAATCGTCGATAATGCTGGTCGAAGCGGAACTGCTGGCTCGGTTTCTAATGCAACTCATGTTTAATTCCTTGGCGAGGTTTACCCGCCGTCACGGGTTCGGCGTTCAAGCCCTGTTAGCTGCTGAAATATCCTGCAACCGGTAAGCAATCCGTCCGGCTTGTAAGGTGTGGGTCACGCGCCCGGTCAATTCGCGCCCCCAATAAGGCGTGTTGCAGCCGGCGCTAAGCCAGGCCGGGCGCTCGACCCGCCAGACCAGCGCCGGATCGAAAATACAGACGTCGGCGTTGCTGCCCACGGCCAGGGTACCGGCGGCCAGGCCCATGATCCGCGCCGGGTTGCAGGTCAGGCCGGCAATCGCTTGCGTCAGGCCGATGCGGTGTTGGCCGGTCAGGGCCAGCGTCAACGGCACCAGCGTTTCCAGCGCTGCGACGCCGGACTCGGTTTCCGGAAACGCGCCGAGCTTGGCGTCGAGATCGTGCGGTTGGTGATCGGAACAAATCGCGTCTATGGTGCCGTTGGCCAACGCTTCGCGCAGATACTGGCGGTCTATCGTGCCCCGTAGCGGCGGCATCACGTGGTAATTGCCGTCGAACGGTGCCATGTCGTTTTCGGTCAGGTGCAGTTGGTGTATCGCGACGTCGGCGGTGACGTTCAGACCGTACTTCTTGGCCTGTTGGATCTTGATCACCGATTGCTTGCAACTGATCTGGCTGAAATGCACCCGGCAGCCGGTCAATTCGGCCAATTCCAGACACTGCGCCAATGCAATCGATTCCGCCGCTTCCGGAATGCCCGGCAGACCGTAGCGGCTGGCGACCGCGCCTTCGTGGGCGCAGCCTTTGCCGGACAAGGACGCTTCGTTGGCGCGGAACATCAGCAGCAAATCGTGGCTGCTGGCGTACTCCATCGCCCGGCGCAAGATCAGCAAATTGCCGAGCGGGGCACTGGCATTGCCGACTGCGATGCAGCCGGCCTGCTTCAGCGCAAACATGGCACTGAGCTCGTTGCCGTCCAGACGCTGGGTAAGCGCGCCGATACTGTAAACTTGCGCATAACCGGCCTGCTCGGCCTTGTCCTTGATGTATTCGACCACGGCCGGCGTGTCGATACAGGGCTTGGTGTCGGGCGGCAAACACAACGAAGTCACGCCGGCGGCCAGCGCGGCCCGGGTTTCGGATTGGATATTGCCTTTTTGGGTCTGGCCCGGCTCGCGTAAGCGCACGCTCAAGTCGACGAAGCCGGGGCAAACCACTTGGCCGGTCGCGTCGATAGTTTGTGCGGCAGCGAAATCGGCCAGCGCTTCGCCAACCGCCACGATTTTGCCGTCGGCGATATAGACCGGGCCAATCGCGTCGATACCGCTGGCCGGATCGACGATACGGCCGTGGTCGATTCGGATTTTGGTCATGCCGCACCTCCTGGTGCGGCACCCTGGCGGGCCGCCGTTGGCGGCGCAAAATTTCTATCCTGAAATTTTGTCATGCCGTACCTCCGCTTTGCATGGTCATTGACATGATCGCCATCCTTACCGCCACGCCGTTGCTGACTTGCTGCAGGATCACCGACTGCGGGCCGTCGGCAACACTGGAGGCGATTTCGACGCCGCGATTGATTGGGCCCGGATGCATCACGATCGCATCGGGTTTGGCCCGTTGCAGTTTGGTTTCGGTCAAGCCGAAGCAGCGGAAAAATTCGCTTTCGCTGGGCAGAAAGGCCGAGTTCATCCGTTCCTTTTGTAAGCGCAACATGATTACCACATCCACATCGGCCAAGCCCTCGTCCATGTCGTGGATCGGCGTCACGCCCATGGTTTTGACCTGGGCCGGCAATAGCGTTTTCGGCGCAATGACTCTAACTTCGGCCACACCCAAGGCATTTAAAGCCAGGATTTGCGAGCGCGCCACCCGCGAATGCAGGATATCGCCGACGATCGCGACTTTCAGGCCCTCGAATTGTTTTTTGTGTTGACGAATCGTGAACATATCCAGCATGGCCTGGGTCGGGTGGGCATGCTGGCCGTCGCCGGCATTGATTACGCTGATGTGGGGCGCCACTTGTTGAGCGATGAAGTGGGCGGCGCCGCTCAAAGCGTGGCGCACGACGAACATGTCGACCTGCATCGCTTCCAAATTGCGGATGGTGTCGAGCAGGCTTTCGCCCTTGGATGTGGCGGAACGGGCGATATCCATGTTCAACACGTCGGCCGAGAGCCGGGTGGCAGCCAGCTCGAACGTGGTGCGGGTGCGGGTCGAGTTCTCGAAAAACAGATTGACGATGGTCTTGCCGCGCAGCAACGGCACTTTCTTCACCTGATGCTCCGACATGCCGACGAAGGATTCGGCAGTGTCCAGAATCTCGGTCAGCAACTCCCGATCCAGGCCCTCGATGGTTAGAAAGTGTTTGAGTTTGCCTTGCTCGGTCAGTTGCAGATGCCGGGTCATGCCGCGACTCCGGCCAAATCCTGAATCTCGATGCCGAGCGGGTCGGGACCGGTCAATTTAATCCGCTGGCCCTCGGCCAAATCGATACGGATGCCGCGGCAATCGGGCTGCAACGGAATTTGGCGGCCGTTGCGTTCGATCAACACCGCCAGCACGACCTGATTGGGGCGGCCGTAATCGAAAATCTCGTTCAGTGCGGCGCGGCTGGTACGGCCGCTGTAAAACACGTCGTCGATCAGAATGATATCGCGCCCTTCCAGATGTGGCGGCAATTGGCTGGTTTTGACTTTGGGATGCATGCCGATTTGGGAAAAATCGTCGCGGTAAAAGGTGATGTCCAGCAAACCCAAGGGCTCGCTGATGCCCAAGCGCAAGTGCATGTGGCGGGCAACCCAAGCCCCGCCGCTGTGGATTCCGATCAGCAGCGGATTTTGCAGTTTTCGTTCGCCGATCTGCTGGCGGATGGCGAGTTCCAGATTGTCCAGCAGGACGTCGATGTTTAAAGAATCGATAGACATGGTGTGGTTGAGCATTTTGTTATTGTTGGCGGCCGGGCGCGGGGCATAACCAATCCGCACCGAAATCCGCGGTTATCGGTCGAACCAACTTTGCAAAATCAATTGGGCGGCAAGCTGGTCTTGGACCGCCCATAGTTTGGTCGCACTGAGTTGCAGTTCGTCGAACAGCATCTGTTTGGCGGCAAACGTGGTCAGCGCTTCGTCGATCTGGTGCACCGGCAAATTGTAACGCCCCTGCAACTGGCGACAGAACTTCTGCATCCGCGGCGTCACCACGTTGTCGGAACCGTCGGCTTGCCGGGAAATGCCGACGACCAGGCCGGCCGGCCGCCATTCGGCGATCAGTTGGCCGATCCTGCTCCAGTCCGGCACCTGGTTTAAGGAACGAATGGTTTGCAGCGGACTGGCGATGCCGCTACCAGCATAACCGACGGCTACGCCGATTTTTTTATTGCCGAAATCGAATCCCAAATAGGCGTCGCTGCTTAATTTGGCAGCCAGCGGGTCTTGTTTAACCATGTCCGGCCGGCGTGGTCAGACGATTGATGTCGATGCCGAGCTGACCGGCCGCGGCATTCCAGCGCTGGCTGATCGGCGTCTCATAGAGGATGGCTTCGCCGCAAGGCGTATTCAACCAGGCGTTTTCGACGATTTCTTTCTCCAACTGGCCGCTACCCCAACCGGCATAACCCAGTGCAATCAGATAATGGCTTGGGCCTCTACCTTCGGCGATGGCTTCCAGGATGTCGCGGGAACTGGTCAAGGTGATGTTTTCCGCCGTAGAAATGCTGGAGTCCCACCGCTGCTCGCAGGCATTGTGAATCACGAAGCCGCGTTCCTGCTGCACCGGGCCGCCGGCGAAAATCGGCGTGTTCAACACGGCTTCGATTTCGGATTTGATGCCCATCTGCTCGAAAATATCTTTCAACTTCATACCGGTCGGCCGGTTTATCACGATACCGAGCGCGCCTTCCGCATTATGTTGGCACAGGTAGGTGACGGTATGAAAGAAATGCGGATCGGCCAGGCCGGGCATCGCGATCAAAAACTGATTGTTCAAATAAGTTGCGTCTGTCATGGCAGTGCTCATAGGCTAACGGGCGGTCATACCGGTTTCGTCCGAGAATTTCCAGACCCTGGTAATCACCAAAACGTTCACTTCTTTCAACAACTCGTCCGGTAACGCCGCAAACGGCGCACTCATCTTGACGATGCGCTTGGCAGCATCGTCCAGCGCCGGATTTCCGGACGATTTAACAATCCGCATACTGTAAATACTGCCGTCGGCACTGATGCCGACATCCATCGTCAAGATTTGCGAGGCCCCTTTTTTGCGAGCCGCCTCAGGATAATTCAGATTGCCGGTACGCTCAACCTTGTCTTCCCAATCCTTGACGTATTGCGCTGCCAGGTATTTGTGGGTACTGATCGAGTTGACGAATTTGATTTTCGATTCCTGGGTACTTTGCTGGCTGTTACGAATCCGCTCGCCCAGTTGTGCGATCTGCTGCTGCAGGGCTTCAGGGGATAATTTGGGGGCGGCGTCATGGACCTCAACCGGCTCGGGTGTTTCCACCGGCTGTTCCGGCTCTGCCGCAATCTTAACCGGCGCCCTGGCTTGGACCAGCACCTTTTCGGTGACCGGTTTAGCCGGAACCGGCATCGGCTGCGGCACCACTTTTTTCTGCGGCGGACTCGGCGGCGAAAACGGTACCGCCTCCTTATGCTGCAAAGGCTCCGGTTTCTTGGTTTGCTCGCCGGCGCCAAGCTGATGCTCCGCAGCCAGATACTTGGCATCCTTCGGCGCCTTCTTCAGCGGAGTATGGGCCACTGTGATCTCCAGCGATTTATCCATCTTTGCCGGTTTCGGTGCGGTAAAGTTGATGCCCAACACGATCACGACATGCACCACCGCCGCCAGAAATAAAGCCGTGATCAGCGAATCGCCTTGCGACAGCGGGGTCGGCGTCAACTGCGGAGCCTGCATTTCAACCTTGCACTTGGGCGGCAATGTGGTCCATCAATTGCGCACTGATATTGATGCCGAATTGCTTATCCAACTCCTGGACGCAGGTCGGGCTGGTGACATTGACTTCGGTCAGGTAATCGCCGATCACATCCAAGCCGACGAACACCAAACCTTTTTCCCGCAATGTCGGCCCAACCTGTTCGGCAATCCAACGGTCGCGCGCGCTCAATTCGCGGCCCTCACCGCGTCCACCCGCCGCCAGATTGCCGCGGCTTTCGCCGCTGGCCGGAATCCGCGCCAGGCAATACGGCACCGGTTCGCCGTTCACCATCAAGATTCGTTTGTCGCCGTCTCTCACCGCCGGTAAGTAACGTTGCGCCATGATGTAACTGCTGCCGTGGCCGGTCATGGTTTCCAGAATCACGCTCAGATTAGGGTCGCCCTCGCGCACATGGAAAATCGAGGCGCCGCCCATGCCGTCCAGCGGCTTCAAAATGATCTCGCCTTGTTCGGCCAGAAAATTGCGGATTTTTTGCGGGTCCCGCGCCACCAACGTATCGGTGCAGCATTGTGGAAACCAGGCGGTAAACATTTTTTCGTTGGCATCGCGTAGCGACTGCGGCTTGTTCACTACATACACGCCTTGGCGTTCGGCTTGCTCCAGCATATAGGTGGCGTAAATATATTCCTGGTTGAACGGCGGATCCTTACGCATCATGATCACGTCCAGCTCGGACAGTTCGATCTGCCGCTCGGCGCCGAAAGCATGCCATTGTTTCTCGTCGCGCTTGACTTCGAGCAACCGGCTGCGGGCATAGGCATGGCCGTTGCGCATGAACAGATCGGACAACTCCATGTAGTGCAGCTCCCAACCGCGGGCCTGAGCCTCCAGCAACATGGCAAAACTGGTGTCTTTTTTGATATTGATCTGGCCGATGGGATCCATGACCATGCCGAGTTTGATTGCCATAAAGTCCTGTATTACGCGAAACAAGTGGGAATGCGGGGGATTTTATCAAATTTATTTTCCAGGCTGCGGTTTACCCGGAAAAGTTTTTTTGATATAAAGCGCGGCTATTTTGAATCAAAAGCTCGCATTGAGGTAGTCATGTCCAGAGTATGCCAAGTAACAGGTAAACGCCCCCTGAGCGGGCACAACGTTTCACACGCAATGAACAAAACCAAGCGCCGTTTTGAGCCGAATCTGCACCATCACAGATTCTGGGTGGAAAGCGAAAACCGCTGGGTACGCTTGAGAGTATCTTCAAAAGGCATGCGAATCATCGACAAAAATGGCATTGATGCGGTTTTGGCCGACATCCGTAGCCGTGGCGAACAAGTTTAAGGAGACAGACAATGCGCGACAAAATCAAATTGGTTTCGACTGAAGGTACCGGCCACTTCTACACCACCACTAAAAACAAAAAAACCATGCCGGAAAAGATGGAGATCAAAAAATTCGATCCTGTCGTCCGCAGACACGTAATGTACAAAGAAGCCAAAATCAAATAATTCCGCTTCTAGCCCGCCGGGCGGCCGGAATCTCCGGTCAGCCCCGGTTGCCGGCGCTCTTGATTTCCTCCAGCTCGGCCTTCAGGCTTTCGGAATACTTGGCAAGCGATAAGTATTTCATCTCCAAAGCCTTTTTCTCTGCTTCCAGAATATTGTATTTGGTCTTTAGCTGTTGCAAATAGCGACGCAGCTTTAGCATGTCGTCCTGCAGCGACGAAGGCTCGGCGAAGACTTGGCTAGTGGCGGCTGACATGGCGGTGTCACCGGCAATCTCACGGAAATTGCCAGTCTCGATACCATCGTCGATCGGAAACGAAGACGGCGATTTCAAATAGCTCGGATCGATCTCGTCAATACCGCCGGCCAAAATCAGCGCATTGAATTTGTGCCTCATCAAAATAAAAGCCGCCGCCTCGCTCATCCGGCCGTTCTGGCACACCACCACGATCGGATGCTGCCGGTTCAAGGTTTTCAAATGCATTCGCAATGAAAAGAACGGGATATTGATGCTCAACGGCAAATGCAGCGGCTTATAGTGGTCCGGCTCGCGAACGTCGATCAAATCCGCGCCTTTAGCCACTAATTCCTGAGACTCTCGATAATTGATATATTTCAGCGTCGGCTGCTTGATCAAGGTCAAAAACAACTCTTTCGCCAAGCGCAACAGACTGACATCGGTCAGCGCGGTCACCGACACATTTCGCGGCTCCCCGGAAATCAGCGAATCTTCGCCGAAGGTATCCTGATCGCTCAGCAGGGCGAGCTTAATATCTTTTGCATTCGGCGCCGGCCGACGGCTGACTTGGCAACGCCCTCTCTTGATGATGTAGAAATAATCGCCGGCGTCGCCCTGCCTGACGATCACGTCCCCGGCGTCAACGCGCAGTTCCTGCATACCGATCAAAATCTTCTGCAGGTTTGCCGGCGGCAACGCACGAAACACCGGCGACTTCAATAAAGTCGTCATCCAGTCGTCGTTGTCTTCCACCTCGTCTACCACCATAAAACTCTCGTTTTCCTCGAAATTGCCGTCTTGCGCCGATTTCACCATATCGGTATTCAAACGTAAAAACCGAATTCTACTATTAGCGACTGCGTTCACTTTTCGCGGAATCTGATGCGCCAGCGCAAACCGGGCTGACGGACTGTCGGCGCTGATGGTTTCAATCGTAAGCGCTTCGGTCTGCAAGGTCACGCTGCCGTCCAGCAAATAGACCAACTCGTTGCGTTCGTCGCCGCGTTGAAATAAAAATTTACCTTCTTCGGCGGATTCGATATTGATTTGGGCGCATATCGCCTCAAATTTACTGAACGGCAGCGTGGAGAGCGGAATTAACTGCCGGATAATCCGGCCCTCGGCGGAATGGATGTCGACAGCCACTAGTCAGGTGCGGATTGAAGAGTATGGAATCCAACGACGGAACATGACCTATGATAGCCGATTATTAACTAAACTCCGGGAAACAAATTAGGCTCCGGCGTGTCCATGCCGGCAATCCAACAAACCACAACCAAAAAACATAACCACCATGAGAAAAATCATTCTGCTATTTTTGCTTGGCTTCAGTAGTTGGCAGTCCAACGCCGCATTGCCCTTGCAGGTCGATGGCACCAACCTGCCGTCACTGGCGCCGATGCTGGAGCAAAGCATGCCGGCCGTGGTCAACATTTCCACCTCCACCAACGTGAGGATGCAGGCAAACCCGCTGATGAACGACCCCATCTTCCGCCGGTTCTTCAACATCCCCAACAACCCCAAGCAACAACAGCGCAACAGCCTGGGCTCCGGCGTGATCATCGACAAGGACCAAGGCTACGTCTTGACCAACAACCACGTAATCGACAAAGCCGACAAAATTACCGTAACCCTGGCCGACGGCCGCCAACTGAACGCTAAATTGCTCGGCACCGACCCGGAAGCCGACGTCGCAGTAATCCAAATCCCGGCCGACAATCTGACTGCGTTAAAAGTCGCCGATTCCAGCCAACTGAAAGTCGGCGATTTCGTCGTCGCGATCGGCAACCCGTTCGGCCTGGGCCAAACCGTCACTTCCGGCATCGTCAGCGCCCTGGGCCGCTCCGGCCTCGGCATCGAAGGTTACGAAGACTTCATCCAGACCGACGCCTCGATCAATCCCGGCAACTCCGGCGGCGCACTGGTCAACTTGCGCGGCGAATTCGTCGGCATGAACACAGCCATCCTGGCGCCGAGCGGCGGTAACGTCGGCATCGGCTTCGCGATTCCGTCCAACATGGCGCTGCGTTTAATGGAGTCTTTGGTGCAGCACGGCGAGGTGCGCCGCGGCTTGCTCGGCGTCACCACCCAAGATCTGACGCCGGACTTGGTCAAAGCCTTCTCCTTGAAAAGCCAGCATGGCGCCGTGGTGAGCCGAGTCGAAGCCGGATCGCCGGCCGAAAAAGCCGGGCTGGAACCCGGTGACATCATCGTCGCAATCAACGGCCAGGATGTAAAAGGCGGTAGCACCCAAATCCGTAATGCGGTCGGCCTGCTGCAAGTCGGCGACACTGCCGAATTGGACATCATGCGCGGCGAAGAACGCAAAACCGTGCAAGCAACCATAGGCAAACCGAAACGGCCACAGCTCGAAGGCGCCAAACTGCATCCGATCCTGAGCGGCGCCACGCTCGGCGTCACCCCGAAAGAGCAGGTGGAAGGAGTTCTGATCGAAAAAGTGGAACAAAACTCGAAAGCCTGGAAAACCGGCCTGCGCCCCGGCGACGTCATCGTCACCGCCAACCGCTACCGGGTCCGGAACCTGGACGAAATGAAGCAGGTGGTCAATCCCAACGCGCCGCTGCTGGTCAACCTGCAACGCGGCGGCGAAGCGTTCTTCGTGGTGCTGCAATAGTCGGCGTCAGGTCAACATCGACTTCAGCGCGGCCAGGCTGGCCTTGCCGCGCTGCTTGATCTCCTCCGGGGCCAATTGTTTTTTATTGGCCCACTCCAAATCCTCCTCCGGCAACTCGCCTAAAAACCGGCTGGGTTCGCATTCCGCCAATTCGCCGTAGCGCTTGCGGTGAGTGCAATAACTGAAGGTCAGAGTTTGTTGGGCGCGGGTGATGCCGACGTAAGCCAGGCGCCGTTCTTCCTCGATATTGCCGGTTTCGATGCTGTTCTGGTGCGGCAACAGGTTTTCTTCCATGCCGATCAGAAACACGTGCGGAAACTCCAGCCCCTTGGCGGCGTGCAAGGTCATCAGACTGACCTGGTCGCCGGCCTGTTCCTCCTGGTTGCGGTCCAGGATATCCAGCAGCATCACTTTAGCGATCACATCCGCCAACGACTGTTCGCGGCCCTCCTCTTTAGTCGCGATGCGCCGCAGCCACTCGATCAATTCGTAGACGTTTTTCAGCTTGCGCTCGGCCGAGGCCGGGGTTTTGCTGTTCTCGTCCAGCCACTGTGGATAATGGATTTCGTCGATCATTTTCTCGATTTCGGCAAAGGTATCGCCGCGCTCGATCTTCAGCGCCTTATCCCGCACCCAATCGCAGAACCGGGTCAAACGCTGCACCGATTTTTCCGAAAGCCGCTGCTGCAAGCCCAGCTCGGAACAGGCCTGGAACAAGCTGATATGCCGCTCGTTGGCGTAAGCGCCCAATTTTTCAAGCGTAGTTGGTCCGATCTCCCGCCGCGGCGTGTTGATCACCCGCAAGAACGCCGCGTCGTCTTCGCGGTTGACCAACAGGCGTAGATAAGCCAACACATCTTTGATTTCGGTGAACGAAAAAAACGAGGCGCTGCCGCTGATGAAATACGGCACGTTATTTTCGCGCAGCTCCTTCTCGAACAAGCGCGACTGGTGGTTGCCGCGGTACAAAATGGCATAGTCGCCGTAGCTGCCGCCGGTCTTGAACCGGTGGTGAACGATCTCGGCGGTGATTTGCTTGGCCTCGGCCAGATCGTTTTTATGGCTCAACACCCGCAACGGCTCGCCGTAGCCGAGTTCGCTCCACAATTTTTTCTCGAAGGTATGCGGATTGTTGGCGATCAATTGGTTGGCCACCTTCAAAATCCGCCCGGCCGAGCGGTAGTTCTGCTCCAGCTTGATCACCTGCAACCGGCTGTAATCCTTTTGCAACTGACTCAGGTTCTCGGGCTGGGCGCCGCGCCAGGCATAAATCGACTGGTCGTCGTCGCCGACCACGGTAAACCGCCCCAAGGACCCGGCCAGCGCCCGCACCAACTGGTACTGGGTGATATTGGTATCCTGATACTCATCGACCAGCAAATAGCGAATCCGATGCTGCCACTTTTCCAGAACATCCGGATGCCGTTGAAACAATTCCACCGGCAGCCCGATCAGGTCGTCGAAATCCACCGCGTTATAGGCCTTCAAACTGCGGTTGAACTGATGATACAAGCGCGCCGCCGCGGCGGTTTCTGTGTCGTCGGCCCGGCTCAAGGCCTGCTCCGGACTGACGAACGCGTTTTTCCACTGCCCTATCTTATGGTTGTAACTCTCGACGGCGTCGATGTCGCAACCGTCGGCACCATGGCCGATCAATTGCTTCAGCAGACTCAATTTGTCCTGCTCGTCGAACAAGGTGATCGCGGCCTTGTACCCCAGCGCCTTGTGTTCCTTACGCAGAATTTCCAAACCCAGGGAATGAAACGTCGACACCCGCAGGCCGCGGCTTTGCTTGTCGTCGATCAAACGGCCGACCCGGCTTTTCATCTCCCGCGCGGCCTTGTTGGTAAAGGTGACGGCGGCGATATGCCGCGCCGCGGTACCTTGTTGCACCAGGTACGCAATCTTTTCGGTAATTACCCGGGTCTTGCCGCTGCCGGCACCGGCCAGCACCAGCAAAGGACGATCCACGGTTTTGACCGCGGCGAGTTGTTGCGGATTGAGTTTGGGAGCCATTTATGAATGATCGAAGAGCTGGTCACGCCTTTGCCGCCCTTGTTATGGAAGCAGACGTACTTCATCGTGGGCCACACGCTGTGGCAGGGCATTTCCTGAACGGTACAGGCTATTTTAGCCCGTCGGCAAAACCTGGTTTGCAAAAGAATGGCGCCGAGTAAGAAGGCAGGGGAATAGACTCTGCCGTTCCGTAGTGCTTTTCAGCCAAAAACGGCGCGGGCGGGCCTGTGAGGACGCCGGTCCGCGCCGGGTTAGAACTTAAGCTTCGTAATTGGCGCTGGCGAATTCCCAATTAACCAAAGCCCAGAATGCTTCCAGATATTTAGGGCGCAAGTTGCGGAAATCGATGTAATAGGCGTGCTCCCAAACGTCGCAGGTCAAGATCGGAGTCTTGCCGTCGGTCAATGGGCAACCGGCGTTGCTAGTGCTGACCAGTTCCAGGCCGCCCTTGTCGTTTTTCACCAGCCATGCCCAGCCGGAACCGAACGTGGTGACGGCGCACTTGGTGAATTCTTCTTTGAATTTTTCGAACGAACCGAAGGTTCTCTCGATCGCGTTGGCCAAGCCGCCGGTCGGTTCGCCGCCGCCGTTGGGAGACAGGCTATTCCAATAGAATGTATGGTTCCAGACTTGGGCTGCGTTGTTGAACACGCCACCAGACGATTTTTTGACGATTTCTTCCAGAGACAAACCTTCGAACTCGGTACCCGGAACCAGATTGTTCAGGTTGGTCACATAGGTTTGGTGGTGTTTGCCGTAGTGGTATTCGATGGTTTCGGCGGAAATGTGCGGCGCCAAAGCGTCTTTGGCATACGGTAATGCAGGTAATTCAAAACTCATCTTTAATTCTCCAGATTGATTGAACAGCAGCAGTGACTAGGTGCGGACCGGGTCCAACCTAATTACCTAGCATTATAATAAAGAATTATTCTGGTTTTAAAAAGCACATTTAATTCAATAGCTTAGTATTTTTAGAACAGATCGTAGGGCCGCGCCGGGCGTTGCCGCAACCAGAACCTTTAAAAACCCTAGCAAATCAAAGTGTTATAAAATAGCACCCGGCAGTACCCGCCACGCATTAGTTGATCATCACCACGCCGCCTTTCAATGTCAGCATGCCGTCGCCGCTAACGGTAGTCTGCAAACCCTTCAGCTCAGCCTGAGTGTCGGCTTGGATTTTGACCATCATGCCTTTAATCGTCACACCGCTCTGGTCGATCTTGATGCTGTTGGAGCCTACTTTCAGTTCTATGGATTGCGCCGCCTCTTCCGAAATGGCGCCGGCATCGAGCTTAACCGTCAAATTGCCCGATCCCAACTTGACGCTACGGTTGCCGGAACTGACGGTCAATTCGTCGTTGCCTTGCTGAATCTCGACGGTGCGGTTACCGGTCTTGACCGTCAATTTATCGTTACCCTGATCCAGGGTCACGGTGCGGTGGTTATAGATATCGATGGTTTGATCGCCGGCATCTTTTTTATCGAACCCGATTTTCTGCACGTCGTTGTTCTCGACGATACGGGTAAAGTTTTTTTCCGCGTGCAGATAGATTTCCTCTTCACCATACTTGTCCTCGAACCGGAGTTCATTAAAGTTTCCGGTGCCGCCTTGAGGCGTGCTGCGAGTCTTGATACCACTTTGGGTTTTATTGGCATCCAGCGTGTACGGCGGCATATTGACGCTGTTGTAAACTCGGCCGGTTATGATCGGATTATCCGGATTGCCTTCCAGAAAATCGACCACAACCTCCTGGCCGACTCGGGGTATGAACATGCTGCCCCAGTTCTTGCCGGCCCAAATCTGCGCGACCCGCACCCAACAGGAGCTATTCTCGTTTTTGGTGCCGAGCCGGTCCCAATGGAACTGGACTTTAACCCGGCCGTATTGGTCGGTCAGGATTTCGTCGCCCTGTCCGCCAACCACGACGGCGGTTTGCACGCCTTGAACCACCGGCACTCGGGTCAATCGGGGCGGGCGGTAAACATAAGACGTATTGATCACCGAATAGGTACACAGGTACTCTTCCTCGCCGCCGGCACCGGAGTCGAAACCGTTATTGCGAATGCTGATATCGGTAGACAACACCATGTACTGGCTATTCTGGTCGGCGCGGGGATATTCGGCCAAGCTGAACGTCAGACCGGTTGCCAGCCCTCTTACATTACCGCCGGCAAAGATCTGCTCGTGCTCGGAACGGGCCTGTTCCATCCGTAACCTGGCATAGCGCTCGCCTTCCGTAGAGGTTTTATATTCGCCCGGATAATCGTAAATTTCCTTCCCGGACTCCGCGTGCTCGCCATCAATCAACGACGCCACCTTCAAATCGGCAGTGGCGGCTTCGAAATCGTATTCGTTCAAGCGGTAACCGCCGCTTTGAATTTGCCGACTGAAAGTCCAATCGAAAATATGCTCTTCGTCGCGCACGCCCTGATTGTCGGGCGGGTAATACTTGACCGTGGCATTGCCGGCAAGCGCCTGGTGCGCCTGCATGTTGTCGCACAATACCATGGTGTGGCTGCCGTTCTCGTGTTTAAAGTAGTAATAGATACCCTCCTCCTCCATCAAACGGCTGACCAAATTGAAATCCGTCTCCCGATATTGCACGCAGAACTCACGCTCCGGGTAGGTTTCGTTCAGATTCAAGGTCGGCACGATGCCGTATTCGCCAAGTATGCTCTTGACGATTTCGGACGCGGTGGTCGGCGCGGCTTGGTTGCCTTCGCCGACAGAAGGCGACAACACCCGGCAATTGCTCGCCCTGGTCATCAACCAGGCTTTGGGGTGCAACCAGACCCGGTAGTTGTACAAGTCGCCCAGCATGCCGAGTTGATTGACCCGAGTGACGATACCGTTAAACCAGCGACTACCGCTGTTCTCCAATGCCAGTTCGACCGTCAAACCGGTACCCAATAAAGCTTTCAAATCGAGGGTACCGCTTTCGCTCAACAGTTCCAATTCGTATTCGAACAAGCGGCTGACGGTTTCGTTACCGGTCATCCGATAAAGTGCGAAAACACCATCGCCCAGCGCCGTGGTCACCTTGGCTACACGTTGATCTTGAGAGAGGGACATGTCGAAATCCTAAATGAAACTGTTGAAGAACCGAGCCCGGCGAGTTACCCGATCAATACGGTCGGGTAACCGACGACAATGGTGCCGCCGTGGGCGCAAGTGTCGCCCATACGGGCGGCCGGCATATTGCCAATCAATACTGTCGTGGAACCCATCGCAATGGTATCGGGAGGTCCGACGCAAACCGCCATATCTGTCGCACGGGCAGCGGGCATATTACCGATTAAAACGGTGGGGGCGCCGGGGCCGGAAATCGGCCCGCCCACATGGGGTACCGGTCCGGTGAACATTGGGCAAACATGCATATCGGTCAAGCGTGCGGCGGGCTGTCCCATATCCTCCCTCCATCAAGCCGCTTGCCAGACCCGGCCGTTGCCGCCGTTGGCGATATCGATACCTTGCTCCAGAAAGAACTGGTATTTGTCCTGGGATTTGTCCGGCTGCGTCAGCACCGCGGCCAGCATCACGGCCCCGGCCACAGCCTTACCGGTCAAATTGTCGGCCGGCGGCACGGCCGGCACGTTTTCCGGCGCCATACTGCCTTCACTCCAGAACGCCGCCATTGCCGCCCAAGCAGCCGGGTTTTCGAACGACGCATCGTGGGCTGCGCTGTTCGCCAATCTGCGATTGGGTTCGGTCGGCTTGAACACCCATAACTCGGCAGCCTCCAAGGCTTTCACCACTTCCGGCTTGGTATCCGGTCCGACCACGCTGCGGGCGCTGATGCAGGCCCACCAGGTTGCTTCCCGCTTGGGCAAGGCTCTTGCCAGAAACCGAACGGCATCGGGGAACAGTTTGAGTTCGATCAAGTTGCGCAAAAATGCCGCCGGTGCCAAGTCCTCGGCCAAACAACGTAACGCATCTGGCTCCAACTGAATATCCCGGCAAATTTGCGCCGCCGTGGGCATCGTCACTTTGCGTAAACTTACCGCAGTTGTCATGCTGTCTCCCATCTTCAACGAGTCTGAGTTCGGATTGTCCTGACCGTGATTATGCGTATCACAGGTAAAAATATTAACCGTTGAACGCCAAGTTAGCTACCCGGTTTACAGCTCAGCGAAAGGACCGATCTTCGTCCAATTCATTCGCAACTTCCCCCGCCCACAATTGGCCTTCCCCGGCGCTAATATTTAGCAAATTAATCGCCATTCCGGCATAGTCGTTCGTCAAACTTTCTATCCTGATTAAGTCGTCGGATTCGTTACGCTGCTGAATGACTCAAATTCAACCTAGGTCGTCGCTACCGCAGTGTCGGTTATTGGCCACCTTAATAGAACAATCCGGTTTTAACCGGCATCCAATTACCCGATTTTTTGGGTTGTCGTTCGGACATTTTGATTACTCTTCAAGTAAACCCGATAAATTGCTTCAAAATCCCAGGGTTTAATATCTTTGATCGAGTCGAAGCCATTGCCCCATGTGTAGTATTTACCTCGGCCACCATAAATCCAGTGGCCGAGACCGCCGTATTTGGAATTACCTCTAGCATGAGGTGACTTGACGCCGATTATTCCGGTTGCTGTCTGGCTCACCGTGGCTTCAAAGGCTGCGTCCACGGAATACATTGTATTCAAGAAATGCACGATGGCTTCGGGCGGCAACGGTAGGTTGATTTCCAATCCAGCCAATTTGTCTTCGGTCACCTGCGATTTGTCGCCGGTTAAGAGTTTGGTGATTTGGTCTTTGGTTTTATGATAATCCCAGACCAACTGTTTTCCGTCAGGCATACCAAAATCGGCAGCAAAGTCGATAATTTTTTGTTTGATTGGATCACCGCTTTGCTCGATCTTTTGCAACCAATTGCTCATCGCAATCAACACCGTATGGAATTGGGTATGGTCGATCAATTCGCGCCGTCGCGGCCCGGCTCTAAAATCGAATAACAACATCATGCAGGCGTTGATACCGCAAATTCCCCACTTGTTATTGGTCGCGCTCAGCCCCGAAATCGTGCTCAAGACTCGTGTCTTACTCATTGACATTGTATCCACTCCGGTTGATTGTTAAAGTTTTCGAGTGCTTGGTTGATTCGTTGCTTTAAGGCTTTCCGGATTGCCGGTTTTTTTCCCCTACCACTGCGATTGCTAATCGCTATCAGCCGGTCAACATATTGGTCTTGAACGGGAATAAACCTAGATGCTTGATCTGACCTGGACCCAGGATTTCGTACTTCTGATAAAAGAAATTCCAGGTGCCGTTGATACGGATACCGAAGGTCGTCAGATTTTTTCGAGTCTCGTCGGCAGATTTTCGGGCATACATGTGCGGAGTAATGTATGAGGTGCCGCTGCCCATCAGCGAATAGACCGCTTCGCCGTACTCTTCACCCAGACCGGAGGAATTCATATTGCCGTGGGTGACCATCACGGTACCGTCATCCGCTTGCGAACCGATGCCAAAAGTGCAACCGTTCATAGTCACGGTAAAACAGTAGTCCGCTTCCTGGTCCAAAATTTGATAATGCACTTTGTCCGGTGTGTAGTCACAAATATACGACTTGAAACCCGCCATGGCGTTGGCCGTCTGTTTCAAATTGTAAACAGGCACGGCGGCGCCTTTGTCGTTGACTCCTTTAAATTGCTGGTCAGGCGATAGTGCCACCAATTCGGCGCGTCCGTAGACAGTGGTGTTACGCAGAAAACCGGTCTTGATGATGCTAGATTCCATCAGATTCAATAATTCGCTGGGCGTCATGGATTACCTCAATGCACGGTGATGTTTCACGAGAAGGCGATTGCCTTAGGTCTGCTCAAAGTAAAGCCGGTACCAAACCGGAACTTCACCCCAAGGCCGGAAAATCCTCGACATAGGACTTCTTGATGGTCTTGTCAATCGTCGTATAGGTACTAACCCGCTCCAGGTGAAAAATTTGCCGGACATTCCATTCGCTGGACCAGCCCCATTTGTACTGAAACTTTACGTCCTTGTAGACAGTAACCTGGTCGTTACGCCGGTCGGCGAAGATGCCAAAGCTCACGGTGTTGACAATTTCAACGACGGTTTCGCGGGTGTAAGTCCCCAACGAATCGCAATGAGCAAGGATCTGCTGTTCTTCCACTGAACTGACCACCAAGGTCGAATTGACACGAGTGTTGCGATCGTTAAGCCGTTTCACCGCCTCATCGATCAACTTTTCTTTGTTATCGCTCGGCGTGAAAACACGGATGTGATTCGTTAGAAACGCTTTTGCAAATTTGGCCATGATGAACTCCTCTGGGTGTTCGAATTGTATTAAGCTTGCGCCTTGAGGGCGGTCCCTCTCTGGCGTATGTTTCAGTAAACTGTCGACCGCGAGCCGGCTTGGGCCGCAAGCTCCCGGGCAAAGCGCCGGTCTCTTAGCCGGACGCCGACGATAATGGTGGTACGGTCTCAGCAGGCGCGCCGCTTACGGAAGGACGCAGCCCGGCTGGATTACGCTATTCGAAGCCGTATTGAAAATTCCCGTCCGACGCGCTCACGTTCACTCGTGCGACCGGCGCACCCTGCATCATCCGGGTCAAAAACTCCTCGCTGATTTTGGGCAAGACAGTATTGGTCAAAATTGCATCGATCATCCGGCCGCCGCTTTCCAATTCGGTGCAGCGGCTGGCGATCAGTTTGATCACGTCGTCGTCGTAGTTGAACGGGACCTTGTGGGTTTCTTCGACCCGCTTTTTGATCCGGTTCAATTGCAAGCGGGCGATCGCGCCTATCATTTCGTCGTTTAACGGATAGTACGGAATCACCACCAAACGGCCGAGCAGCGCCGGCGGGAACACCTTCAGCAACGGTTCGCGTAGCGCTTTGGCAATCCCTTCCGGTTCCGGCATCAGATCCGGGTCCTTGCACAGATTGGCGATCAGGTCGGTACCGGCGTTGGTGGTCAATAAAATCAGCGTGTTTTTGAAGTCGATGACGCGGCCTTCGCCGTCTTCCATCCAGCCCTTGTCGAACACCTGGAAGAAGATTTCGTGCACGTCGGGATGAGCTTTTTCGACCTCGTCCAGCAACACGACGCTGTAGGGCCGGCGCCGGACCGCTTCGGTCAACACCCCGCCCTCGCCGTAACCGACGTAGCCGGGAGGCGCCCCTTTCAATGTCGACACGGTATGCGCTTCCTGGTATTCGCTCATGTTGATGGTAATGACGTTCTGCTCGCCGCCGTACAAGGCTTCGGCCAAGGCCAACGCGGTCTCGGTCTTGCCGACGCCGGACGTACCGGCCAACATGAACACGCCGATCGGTTTGTTCGGATTGTCCAATCCGGCGCGCGAAGTCTGAATCCGCTTGGCGATCATCTCCAACGCATGGCGCTGGCCGATGATGCGCTGCTCCAGATTGTCGGCCAATTTCAGCACGGTTTCGATTTCGTTCTTGACCATCCGCCCGACCGGAATCCCGGTCCAATCCTGCACTACGGCGGCGACGGCCTGATGGTCGACGGTCGGTAAGATCAACGGCGACTCGCCTTGCTGTTCATGCAATTGCGTTTGCAAGTCTTTCAATTCGGCCAACAAGGCATCGCGGTCTTCGTGAGCGTCAGTCGAATCGGTTGTTGGTTCGGCTGCACCGTCCACCGCATGTCCGGCCGAACGCAATTTGCTGCGCAGCGCCAGAATCTTGCCGACCAATTCTTTCTCGGCGTTCCAACGCTCCTCCAAACCCACCAGCCGCTCGCGTTCGGCCGCCAATTTTTCGTTGGCCAACTCTTCGCGGCCAACCACTTCGACACCGACGGTTTTTTCGCGGCCGATGATCGCCAATTCGGTTTCCAGCGCTTCGATACGCTTGCGGCAGTCGTCGACCTCGGCCGGCACAGCGTGCTGGCTGACGCCGACGCGGGCGCAAGCGGTATCCAACAGGCTGACCGCCTTATCCGGCAGTTGCCGAGCCGGAATGTAGCGGTGCGATAATTTCACCGCCGCTTCCAGCGCTTCATCCAGAATCAATACCTGATGGTGTTTTTCCTGTACTGAAACCACGCCGCGCATCATGCGGATAGCCTTGGCTTCGTCCGGCTCGTGGACTTGCACGACTTGAAAGCGGCGGGTCAAGGCCGGGTCTTTTTCGATATGTTTTTTATACTCGGCCCAGGTGGTCGCCGCGACGGTACGCAATTGGCCGCGCGCCAACGCCGGCTTCAACAGATTGGCGGCATCGCCAGTGCCGGCAGCGCCGCCGGCGCCGACCAGCGTGTGAGCTTCGTCGATGAACAGAATGATCGGTTTCGGCGAAGCTTGGACTTCTTCGATGACTTGGCGCAGGCGGTTTTCGAATTCGCCTTTCATGCTGGCGCCGGCCTGCAGCAAGCCGACGTCCAAGGTGCGCAAACTGACGTCGCGCAGAGACGGCGGCACGTCGCCGGCGACAATTTTCAAAGCAAAACCTTCTACGACCGCCGTTTTGCCGACCCCGGCCTCGCCGGTCAGAATCGGATTGTTCTGGCGGCGGCGCATCAGGATGTCGATGACTTGGCGGATTTCCTCGTCGCGGCCGACAATCGGATCAATCTTGCCTTGGCGGGCCTGTTCGGTCAGGTCGACGGTGAATTGTTTCAGGGCCTCCTGCTTGCCCATCGCCGCCGGCGCTATCGCACCGCTGGCCTCGCCCGGCGTCGCGGCGATATGGCTGCCGTCGGTTGCCGTCTGGCCGTCTTCCGGCGAACCGGCAATCACATTCGGCAGCTCGTCGGAGACGCTGTCCGGTTTAAGTTTTTCGAATTCACGGGAAATGCCGATCAGCTCGTTGCGCAGACCTTTGGTTTTTAGCATGCCGACCAGCAAATGGCCGCTACGTACCTGGTTTTCGCCGAATAACAACGTGCCGTAAACCCAGCCGCGTTCGACGCTGTCTTCGATATGAGGCGAGAAATCGGAAATCGAGGTCGAACCGCGCGGCAGCTTGTCCAGCGCTTCGGTGACTTCTTTCGCGATCCGCGACATGTCCAGGCCGTAATGCTTGATCGCCCGGTGCAGGTCGGAGTCGGGCAATTGCAGCAATTGGCTCAACCAATGCACCAATTCGACATAGGGGTTCCCCCGCAGTTTGCAAAACACCGTCGCGCTCTCGACGGCTTTGTAACAAACCCGGTTTAATTTCCCAAACAGCTTGACTCGGCTAATTTCTGCCATCGCTACATTTCCTGTTCAAAAGTTAAGGTTGGTTTAACAGTTCGCCCCTACGGCGATAAATGGGTCGAGCAATAAATCGTCGGCGTCGCATTCGCTACTGCGCGGCCCCAGCCACATACTCCAGCCCAGTTGGGCATAGCCGTTCATACTGCGCTTATCCTGTTGCGGCGGAACACCCAGAGCCATTTCCGGCGGTACTTCTGCGCATTTCAATACCAATTGGGCATCCCACACGTACTCATCGCCGACGTAATTCCTTACGGTAGACTTGACTTGTTCGAACAATACCGCGCCCGGCAACAATGCCAGATAATCGGCCAACGCCATCGGCCCCAGTACGACCTTGAATTTGTGCTGACAACCCCAGACCGAAGCACCCAGTAAGGCGGTTTGGCCTAAGCTGGCAATTTCGGGACTTGCACCCAAACGGGTTTGTTCGGCCGGTTGGATGTCCATCCACTCGCCAACGAACTCCTCGATACGCACTCCCAGCCCCAGGACATCGGCAATCACGGCGCGCAATCCGTCGGGATGTTTGGTTTGGACGGAAAAATGGCCGGCGTAAAACAGTTTCGCCCGATCCGCCAGCGCATCCCGCTGCTGGAAAGCCTCTCCGGCAACGCCCGCCAAGCTACCCACATAAAAAGCAAAGCGGTCGGTGTGCGGCCGATCGTAATGCACTTCCGGTCGAGCATTGGCCCAAGCCCGGTAAAACAGGCTGATCATGCGATGGTGAAACACATCGGCAAACCGGGCCAGGGTCGGGTCGTGATGGTGACGCGCACGTTGCCGGGCGTATTCGGTCAAATGCAAGGGCAACGGACCGTTCGGGCCGAACAATCCCATAAAGTTGACTGCCAGCCGGGGCTTTGCCGAATTAGCACTCTCCGCGACGTAAGCCGAGATGGCCGACGCCGGAAACTCCAATCCGGGTTCCTGAGACAAGCGGATCGCATCATCCCCGGCTTTCAGACTCTCTCCCAACCGCGGCTTGTCCGGGTGCAAGGTTTCTATCAAACGCAAAGCTTCGAAAAAATCGAAGCGATCCGCGGCTTGCCGCAATTCGTCGATCAAAACGTTTGGCGGCATCCCATCCTCACCGGCCATCTGGCCACTTCGCCGCGGTCGGTAGTGCGAATCGCGGTTTCGACGAAGGAATTGATCGACACGTAACGGGCAAAGAACTGCTCCAGCACGGTACCCATTAAGAAATACCCGCCGCCTTCGAAGGCCGATTCGTCGAGTAAGACCGATATTTCCAGACCGCGGCCGAACACCATCGGCCCTTTGGAATCGATGCGCCTGACTACATTCTTCGAGCTAACCGAAATCACGCCCTCAATCTGTTTCTTGATTGCCGGCTCTCGGCCATCCGCGTACAGGCCCAATAATTCCCGCAATGCGGCGGCGCCGGTTTTCTGATCGCTGTCGATCAAGGATAAGTAATTCAGCGACAAATGGTTGATCAAGCGCCACACCGTATCCGATTCGTAGGCAGCCGGTAACGGCCGGGTTGGCCCGGCGATACAACGGATCGATTTGACCGGCGCACTGATCTGGAGCGTAAAGTCGGTCTCGCCCAAACCAACCGGCATGACCAAAGGCAAATCGCGGTTGGTGCAGAGCGTCTCGACGCCCAACTGCGCCAATTTGGTGGAATAGGGGGCCTCGGTCGCGTCGACCAGGGCGATAAACACTTCGCTGCCGATGTAGCTGGAACGCACGCCTTTGCGGCGCTGTTTGGACGACAACACCCGTTTCGTCCGTCTTAGCGCATAAAATGCGGTTTCAGCCTGATTCTGGTAAGCCGATTTGGAACCGTAGAACGGCAAAAATGGTTGCTCGCCGGCTTGGTCGTTTCCGTAACCGCAAACCTCGTTAACGCTGTACACTTCGAAATCCATCGGCCGGCTGCGGTCGACTACCAAATGGTATTCGGACTGGCGATGGTCGACGTGCATGCGGTCGGCGCGCTTCGGGAACAAATTGATAGCCGGCGCGCAAAACAGCGCCAAATTGTTCTGGTCCAACGCGTTGACCAGTTGCAAATCGCTCCGGTCCAACAGCACGAACAGCTCCAGTTCCTCGCTGTCGCAGGCCGCCGTCAACTGATTCAACCGCTCCAACTCGACAAACAGGTAGCGGTCCGGAAACGCGAAATATTCCTGCAATATCCGGTAACCGTCGAACGAGCGCGGCGTTTGCCTGAGCAACGCCTCTTCCTGATTGAAGCCCATGCCACGCGCCACCCGGCCGTTGGCGTATTCGAAACCATGGGACGCGCCGGCCTTGAATTTTGCGGCCAAGCCCACCGCGTTGGCCAAAAACTGCTCGTACAAGCGGTAAGGAATATTGCCGGAACCGCGCAAAAACAAGGGCAAGTTTTGCAGCGGCATCTTGCTGAACTTAATGCCGCCGACCGTACGCAACACGATGCGGAATGCGGCCTTGACCGTCGGTGGATAGCGTCCCGGTGTCAGCCCGCTGCTGGAAATCGCCGCCAAACTGGGCAAATATTCCAATTGCGCCAGTTGCAGCGGCCAAAGTTGCACCGGTTGCGAAGTCCTATATTCGCAGGCGGTTTGTTCGCCTTTCGCAATCAAGCTGCGCAGCACAGTATCCTTAGCAATGGTCAATCCTTCCGCTAACGCCGCCTCGGCCAGATCGGGCTTGAATTCCACCACCGTCATCGACGGCGTCGCCGACAAATAATGCGGATAGACGATTTGCAATAACTGCTGGGTAAAATTCGGAAACTCGGCGTCGACTTTAAGCTGTACCCGCGCCGCCATGAAGGCAAAGCCTTCGAACAGCCGTTCGACATAAGGATCGGAACACTCGAAGGTATCCAGGCCCAGGCGGCCGGCAATTTTCGGAAATTCGGCGGCGAATTCGGCCCCGACTTCCCGCACGTATTGCAATTCGCGGTTGTAGTATTTCAGCAGTTTCGGATCCATTGCCGCTTAATCCAATTCCTGAATATTCATTTCCCCGGTCTCCAGATCGAGGTCGCTACGGATAAACAAATGAATCGGCAAGGGCTGCGCCCATAAATCGCCTTCGATGGTAAAAGACAGGGCTTTGTTGCTCATTTGCTCATCGTCCTTCACCAGTTCCACCGATAGCGAATCCGGCAGAATGCGCGGTTCGAAACTGGCTATCGCCTGTTTAACCTTTTTCTGGATCTGTTTGGCATCGATTCCGGTTACCGATACGCCGGAAAACACCGGCGAACCGAAGTTCAAAACCGAATTCGCCACGCACGGGTAGTCGCCGAGATCGATCATGCTTTCCAAGGCCGCCGTGTTCAGTAGCCAACTTAAATCGCGCAGTACGCTTTGCCGGAGCTGGCGCATCGACATGACGCGCTGTTCCCGGCTTTCTTTTTGGTTTTCCGGCGCATCGTCGGTCAAGCGGTCCAACAAGGACGGCTGTAACCGCTCAGCGTGAAGCAAATCGGCCATTATTGCGGTTCCGTTGCGGCGGCCAGTTCGATGCTGCGCACATCCAACAGCGCATAATCGTCGACATCGGTCGCCAATAAACGTTGGCCAAGGCCGTGCGCAGCGTCTGCCGCTACCGACTGCCAGTCGGTGAGTCGAGACAGGCGAATCCGCGCATCGTCGGCCAGTTCCGAACCGGGGTAACGCGACGGAATAAAGCCTTCGGCTTCGCCGCCGTTAACCCAGATGAAATGGGCTGGCAGCCAGACCAAATCGCGCAAGTCGGTCGGCTGTTCCAACTGAATCTTGCTGATTTGCATGAAGGGAATCCAATAATAACGGCCATTGATAATCGCCTCCAGACTGGGACCGAGCCGAACGTCGGCATCAGCAATCCAGGCGAATGGGGTACCGTCGATGGAGCCGGGCGTAGCCGGCGCCTGTTGCATGGCACGGCCGCGTAGTTCCGCTGCAAGGGGGTGATTGCCGTCACTTTCCAATTTCAACGCTTCCAGCATCAGCGCCATCCATTCCTGCGGTTGGCCGAAAACCAAAGGTGTCTTGCGGGCGGCAAATACTTCCTTGCGTAAGGCCTCGCACTGTAAAACCTGCTCGTAGGTGCTGACCATCAGTAGAGTCGATGCATCCAGATCGCGCAGCACATTGAGTTGGTTGAGGGCCTTGTCCCACCAGCCGGATACGCAATACAACTGGAACAATAAAACCCGCAGTTTGGCGTCCGCCGGATTCTGGCGAATCTGTTGCTGAGTTTGCTGCAAAGCGGGATCCAGTTCTCCGTTTGCAATCAGTTGCGAAACACTGAGCATGACTTCTCCAATGGGGCGGAAAAATATCCCCGGCAACGCAAAGGCTGCCGGGGACGGCGATTAAAGGGCTTGGTTTTTCTTCAAGTCCCAGCCTTTGAATGCGCCGGCGGTGGCTGATTTGCCTTCGCCGAAGGTGCTGTACTTCATTTTGGCCTGGTTGAAGTTGATGGAAATCGATTCAGAGGGACGCTCGCCGCCGCTGCTTTGGCTGTAGCCGCTGACGATGGCTTCCGAAAGCTCGATCTCCAAAAAAACCTGTTGTTTAGTATCGGCACCGGCGGTTTGAATGAAATGAATCGTCGCAGTGCCCAAGCTCTTGCCGCAAATGGCCTGCATCCACAAGTCCACGGACGCAACGTCCATACTTTTGGTCATGGTCACTTCCGAAAAAGACGGATTGCTGGTATCCCGGTCTTTACCGGCGCCGCTGGTGCTGATCGCACGGCCTACGCCCCACTGCACGGAATCAATCGTGATCCAATCCGCGTGGCCCTCGACGGTACTGTCGCCTTTAATTTCGGTTGCAAATTTCAATAAAATCATACTGCTCTCCTTTCCACTTTGGTCATTAAAACAAACGGGTATGCCACCCGGGATTTATAGGTCCCGGCAATGCGGGATTTATAAAATTTCTTGCCGCTAACCGCGGCGAGCCGAATGCTCATCACAACAATCCGCAAGGCATCCGGCTCGATCAAGCAACCCAATTTATCCTTTCTGCGACGGCAATTTGGATGTCAGACGCAAAGATACCGTCAGGCCTTCCAATTGGTAATGCGGCCGCAGGAAAAACTTGGATTGGTAATAGCCAGGATTGCCTTCCACTTCCTCAACCACCACTTCGGCGCCGGCCAAAGGCCGTCTGGCTTTGTCTTTCTCGGTAGCAACGGCAGGATTGGTCAGCACGTATTGGCTGATCCAGGTATTCAACCAGGACTCCATATCCTCCCTTTCCTTGAAAGAACCGATCTTGTCGCGGACGATGCATTTCAGATAATGGGCGAAGCGGCAGGTCGCGAACAGGTAAGGCAGACGCGCGGCCAAATTGGCGTTGGCGGTTGCATCCGGATCTTCGTATTCGGCCGGTTTTTGTAAGGACTGTGCGCCGATAAACGCGGCAAAGTCGGTATTCTTCTTATGCAGCAAAGGCATGAATCCGCTTTTCGCCAGTTCCGCTTCGCGGCGGTCGGTAATCGCGATTTCGGTCGGGCATTTCATATCGACGCCGCCGTCGTCGGTCGGAAACGAATGCACCGGCAAACCTTCCACTGCACCGCCGGACTCGACGCCGCGAATCTGCGAACACCAGCCGTAATATTTGAACGAGCGGTTGATGTTGACCGCCATCGCGTAGGCCGCGTTGGACCAAGTATATTTGCCGCTGTCGGCCCCGGAAGTGTCTTCTTCGAAATCGAATTCTTCGACCGGATCGGTTTTGGAGCCGTAAGGCAAACGGCTCAGGAAGCGCGGCATTGCCAAACCGATATAGCGTGAATCGTCCGATTCGCGTAGCGACCGCCACGCGGCGTACTCGGGCGTTTGGAAAATTTTGGTCAAGTCGCGCGGATTGGCGAGTTCCGACCAGCTTTCCATTTGCAACACTGAAGGCGCGACACCGGAGATAAAAGGCGTATGCGCAGAAGCGCTGATCTTCGCCATCTCGCCGAGCAATTCGACGTCTTGCGGGCTGTGGTCGAAATGGTAATCGCCGACCAAACAACCGAAAGGTTCGCCGCCGAAGGTGCCGTATTCTTCTTCGTACAGTTTTTTGAACAGTGGACTTTGATCCCAGGCGGTCCCTTTGAATTTTTTCAGGGTTTTGCCCAGTTCGTTTTTGGAAATATTCAACACCTTGATTTTCAACATCTCGTCGGTTTCGGTGTTGTTAACCAAGTAGTGTAAGCCGCGCCAAGCCCCTTCCAGTTTTTGGAAGTCTGGGTGATGCAAGACCAGATTCAATTGTTCGGTGATTTTTTGGTCCAGACTGGCAATGATGGCCTGGATCGATTTGATGGCATCGTCCGAAATTTTCGCGACGTCCTTCAAGGCGTATTGGGCCAGGGTCGCTACGGCGGTATTGACCTGATTCGCCGCCTCGGTACCCGGTTTGAACTCCTTGGCCAGCAATGCGGAGAAATCGTCGAACTCCAGGGTTTGGGTTGCACCTTGCGCGCTTTGCGATTCTAATTCTGCCATGGCTTATTCCCCTTGCCCTTCGGTGGTTTCAGCTCCGGATTCGGCTGGCTTGGCCGATGCCGCCAAGGTTTGCAGCAAGGCCGGATCGTTAATTAGTTTGGCGATCAGTTCTTCGGCGCCGGTTTTGCCGTCCATGTAAGTGATCAGATTCGACAGCTGGGTTCTGGCCTCCAGGATTTTATCCAGACCGGCGACCTTTTTCGCGACCGCGGCCGGCGAGAAATCGTCCATGCTTTCAAAGGTGATATCGACGCTCAAATTGCCTTCGCCGGTCAAGGTATTGGCGACCTGGAACGCAACGCGCGGCTTCATCGATTTCAAACGATCGTTGAAATTGTCGACGTCGATTTCCAGCAATTTGCGGTCGGCCACGGGAGCCAACGGTTCGGAAGGCTTGCCGGATAAATCGGACATCACTCCCATCACAAACGGCAACTGTACCTTCTTCTCCGAACCATACAATTCGACATCGTATTCAATCTGCACCCGGGGCGCCCGGTTTCGCTGTATAAATTTCTGACTACTCTCAGCCATGTTCTTCTCCAGTTGAAATAGTAAACAACAGTAACACTTTAGTTCAGATCGGGACCTTTGATTAGATCAATTTGCGACAGCGCATCCGGCATCAGGTTATTGACTATGCTGAGGAAATCCGCGGTAGCAAGATACTTGGCACGTTGCAACAAAATAGGCACCGGGCTGGAAGGCTCGTAGTCGGCGTAATATTTGCAAAGCAAGTCTAACGTCCGAACGACATCGGCGCGCGATTCGATCGACCCGGATATTTGTTTGGCTTTGGTCGGGGCGCTGCCGCCGGTTGTGCCGGCTGAGTCTTGCTCGGCATTCTGTTCGGTGCTTTCGGCTTCGCTTTCCAGTCGGCTGCCGGCGAGTTGGTCGAACTGGTAACTGATTTCTTTAAGCAAGGATCGGAGCGCCGACAAATTGGCGCCCTGGCCAACACCTACTTTTTCGCTGACAAAATTCTCTAACTGGGCCACGCTGGCAATACTCTCGCCGATCGCCCGGAACGTTGCGCCCAATTCCTCACCGTCCACATCCAAAAATGCGGCCTTGATGGCGTTGAGATCGGGTTTGGCAACGCCTTCCGGCGGCTCCAACTTATCGGTCGCATACTGAATGTCGCGTAAACAGAAACGGCCTACGGCTTTGGATTCGACCAGCGGCGTCAAACTTAACGGCCGGATGATCCAATCGAAATTAACCAACTCTTCGATGATATTGATCCGCAACGTCGGATCCAGGCCGTCGTCCGGGTCGAGTTGCGGGTGAATGCTATCCCAATACCGATTCACCGATTCATGCAACAGACCGAGCCCGTCGCGAAAACCGGTCAAGCCTTCCAACGGAATCAACGCTCTGATCAAGTACAAAATCACCTGCAGATCTCTGGATCTCTCCAACAATGCCAGAGTTTGTTTTTGGATATCGCGCCAGTTGGGCGGCATCGCTTTTTCGCCGGTAAACTGATTTTCCGGCGTGCCTTGAATATCGGTGTCCAACGCAATCCGGGCGGCGTCATATTCCAAGTTGTCGCCGCAGGGGTTATCCGGGCTTATTTCGTTTAACAAGCCTGATAAGTCGGCCATGTTCTATTCTCCAAATCGGTAAAATCCAGCACCAGCGGCAAACAAGGCAGCCGAGTCGCAAGAGCGTTGCGATCCGAAAATGCGGGCCATGGCGCAACTGATTATTAACCCATCAGGGTTACAAATTTAGGTCGCCTAACATAATTCCCGGCATGCTCTACCCAGATTGCGGCGCTTCCAGTGTAGCCGCTTTTACGACGCGTGCCGAAAATCGAAATAAACGTGCTTGCCGGATTCATCGCTCAATCGAATTGAGCAATCGGCGCTCAACGATAGGGACTGTCACAATTAATATGCCAACCAAGCCGGCTTATCGGCCACCCAAAGCTAAACGATTGAAAGATAATAATTATTGAAATAGCGCATAAAGTCGGGACCTGCCAGGCGATCAAGTCTAAACGCACAGTTGGCACGATATGTCGTACCCGATACGGGATTTGGTAAATTGAGGTGGGGACTAACGGCCAACACCGACCAGCCGCCTGGCGTGAGTAAAAGTCTGGGACAGGGCTTTCAGCCGAACTGGGCGACAACGACCGTGATGTTGTCCCTACCGCTGCGCGCCAAGGCCTGATCGATCAGACTATCAGTGGCTTCGCGACAATCGCCGAGCGCCAGCGAAGCGGCGATTTCGGCTTCACTCAATTCTTTGTCCAAGCCGTCGCTACACAGTAAGTAACGGTCGCCCGCCTCGGCCCGGAATCGCAGCACATCCAAAACCAGATCCTGCTGTCCACCCACGGCACGGGTAATCACATTCGCTCCGACCTGCTGCTCGGCCACTTCCCGAGTCATCAAGCCTGAATCCATCAATTCGTCTAATAGCGTGTGATCGCGGGTCAGTTGCCGGAATCGCCCTCCCCGCAGTTGGTACAGCCGGCTATCCCCCGCCCAAATCGCGGCGCATTCCGCCGCGCAGGCCAGAAGCGCCACAACCGTGGTACCGATGATGTCGCCCTGCTGCAGGCCGGAGGCAAAACGGCGTAGATCTTCGTTGATCTTTTGCAAACGCGCTAATGCCGCTTCTATTTGTCCGTCTAAACTCTCAGTGGGGGCCATGGCCGATAGACTGTCAACCACCAGCCGGCTGGCCAAGTCACCTGACTGGTGTCCTCCCATACCATCGGCAACGACCCATAGCCCTTGCGTCGGGCAATTCAGCATCGCATCCTCGTTGTGTTTGCGCTTATTGCCAACCACGCTTACACCATGGGAAGACCAGCTCGGCGTAGCCGGCGGCGATTCGGCGGCCATTTCGGTCTTTGTCACGACCGCCGGATCGATCTGACGAGATTCCAAAGTTTGTTTATGGCTGTGTAATTGCCAGGAGCGCGTGGTTTGCGGGATGCCTTTTAAAAAATCGGCATAAGTCTCGATGGGCGGCAAACCTTCGCAACACAACAGATTGGCAGGGCCGGCCTGGGTGCCGGCCGAAGACCACACGCTGTAGCACGTTAAAAACCTCGCCATCAAGGCTTGACTCAAGTACGGATACGCCAACCCGCTTTGCGATAAATCACGCATTTCGAAGCCAACGGCCCACTTACCTTGGGGTTGGCGGAAATCCGCATCAGAATTGCCTTGAAAATAATGGGCCGGACCATGCCGGTTCCAGGAAATACTTGATACCGCTGCGTCGAATGCCTCCAAATCGAAGGACTCGCTCAAAACTGACAGCGCCACATCCTCCAATTGCGCGAACCAATCCGTCTCCGGCAGGAACAAACCCATCACGGCGTCGCTCGGCACCGGCTGTGCCAAAGTCAACGGGTAATAGCGTCCGACCCGGTCGACACTGGGCATCATCACGCCAGCCCAGGCAGTGTTGCCGCAAACTCCGGGGCCGAGGGCGAAGCGCCACAAGGGACTGACCAGAAACGACGATAGCCACTTGTCGCCCAGCGAGTCCTGACTGGCGCGCAACGACGATTGCAACCATTGGTCCCAGGGCTCGATGAATTGGCGGGGCAAACGCCGGCTAACAAAATCGCCCAAGCTAGGAACTTTGCCGAAAAAACCGACTGTTGCCGGTTCGACATTCGTCACAAGGCCTCCGGGCAGCGGAAGCTTTGGTATTCGCTAATGCCGAACGGATTGTTTACGCTCGCGGCGTGCAATTCGAAACGGGCGCTGAGGCCTTCTACTTGCACGGTCAGATTGAAGCGATCAGGCAGGCCTGTAGGCTCTATGTTGAATTCATCGAACATACGAAACAGCGCCCAGGCCCCGTCTTTGGCACGGCTAACTTGTTTGCCGTCCAGGGTTTCGAATACCACTCGCACTCCGGCGCTGTTATTGGTTCCCGGCCATTGAAATTTAGTCAGCTGTTCCGGCCCGTGGCGATAGACCAATTCCTGGCCTTCGACATTCAGCCGGAAAGTCCCGACCCGGTCGTCTAAGGACAGCGGCTTCAATTCAAACTGGACTTGCGGCACGGCACCGCCAGCCGGGAAAAACGCATCGCGGATTTTGGCGGCAATCTGGAATTGGCGAATGCTGGCCGGGGCCAAGCCCAGAGCGTTATCGGATTTAAGTTCTTGCCACTGCACAGCGGCAATATCGACGAAAGGTTTCAAATTGGCATTGAAAAACTGGTCGACGATACCGTTCGCGGCAAACACCTTGCCAAAATCGGCCAACAACACATCCTGAGGCGTATTTTTCGCAAATGGATAGCGGCCGGACAAGGCAGCCTTACAGGGAATTGCTACGGCGGTTTTCAACATTTCGTTGAGCTGGTTTTTTGCACCGCTCTTGATTTGTTGACCGCCAGTGGCAGTCAAGGCGTTTAAAGAGGCCGCAATAGGCCCCGGTAAGCGGGCGAACTCCATCTTCGCCGCCTGCAGCGGATCAATGCCGCCGCCTGCGGCTTTGGCCGCTTCGGTTGATAGGGCCTGGCCGCCGGCATTGCTGGCCGAGCCGATTTGCATCAAATAGTCATGCAGATTTTTAATACTGGAGAGCGCCGAAGCGATCGGCGCCGGACGGTCGGCACCGCCGCGCACTTGCGCGTTAAACGGTTCGAAATAAGCTTCTAACGCTTTAACCGGATCGATGCCTTGCTCGTTCTGTTTGGCCATCGCCAACAATTTCTGGGTGGCTGCCTCCGGTACAGCGACAGCGCCGGCGGCTTTGCTCAGGCTGTCGGCCAAGTCTGCCGAGAGTTTGCTCAGTGAAGTATTTTTTTCGACCAACTCCAGCAACAATTTCAACGGCGAGTCCGGTCTGGACAACAGATCCAGTGTGTCGACCAGCTGGCTGGTCCCGGCTTGCGGCCGGAATTTGACCGCGGCCAAGACGCCATCCCAGGCTTTTTGATAATCGGCCAGATACAACCGTTTGAAATCGCCGTACAAGCGGTCGATTTCGGTCAAGGAATTGCCGGTTTCGACACCCAATACCCAGTTCTGTTCGCTGGCTTCCTTGACGTAAGACATACCCTTTTTCAAAAACAGCTCGGTATAGCCATAAGCGGTGAACACCCCGGGTACCACGATTGAGTCCAACTCTTTGCCATTGGCCGCGACGAAAACCCGGCCGCCATTCGGCGCCAATTGGGCGGCAACGATCAAATCGTGGCTATGGTCAAACAAAGCCTCGCTTTTAAAGCGACTGTAGACTTGATTGACCAACGGTATTTGGCTCAGTTTGTTGCGAACCGCGCCGACAAAGTTGTTATCGATCGCGGCAGGATCCAACGGCAAAGCCAGCAAATTATCCAAATGGGTTTGCAATTTCGCTTGAGTTTCCGGATCGGTGGCGAACATTTGTTCCCAATCCAGCTTGATCCAGGGCTGAGCCACCTTGACGTCCATCCGTTGGGGTTCGCCGAACATCAGATAAACTCGCAATAACTGGTATAACACATCCAGGTTGCTACCTTCGTCGCTCTGCATGCGTTGTTGCAAGCGCTGGACGATCTGTGCCGCAAAGCCCTCCCGCAACAAGCGCTGGTAGGCCATGTCCACACCGGAGCCGATCTTGTCGCCTTGATCCAATCCAAAACCTGTACTCCAGCCGGCTTGGCGATAAACATCGCCCGCCGCCTGTAGTGCGTTTAGCTTCGGCAACAAGGCCAAAAATCCGCTCCGGGCGTCTTGAGCGACGATATTACTGGCACGGTAGGCTTCGATTTGTTTGTCGACGTCGGCTATCGCCATTTTATTGGCGGTAAAACTGATTGACCAAACAATGGTGGCGATTGCAACAAACGCAAAGGTAGCGCCGTAGGCGGCAAAGGTCATCAGGCGATATCGGCGCTCCACCCGCGGATCGGTGCCGACTAGGTCCGCTTCCGGAAACACCACCTGTTTCAACAATTTGGTCAGAAAATAACTTTTGCCGCGGCCGCTCAATAAAGGAACTGCTTGGCGCTCGAGTCTAAAACTGGCGGCCAGCGCCGACATGATGCGGTCGATAGGGGTGCCTTCCTGGGTGCCGCTGCTGAAGTAGACGCCGCGCAATAAAAACGGTTCTTCATAACGATTGGTGGAAAACGTAGCCTGCAAAAAATCGGTAGCAACGGTTTTGAACAGCATCATTTGCTGCGGGAAATCGAAAATGGCTGATCGCCGCTGAACATCACGTTCTTCCTGCATCCGTTTCAGGCGCCGCTGAGTCAGTCGCTCAATCAACTCGTCGTAACCACGTCCGAATTGCTGGATGTGTTCGGCCGGATTGTCGGTGGCCATTTCGGTACGCAGGAAAGTTTCGCCCCATACTTGGCTGCGTTCGTCTTCGGTCAAGTTGGCGAAAAAGTCGTTAAAACCTGCAATTAAGTCGGCTTTGGTAAACAACACGTAAACCGGTAACTGAACACCCAAGCGGTCGTTCAACTCCATGATCCGGCGCCTGACCGCCGCCGCATGCTGCCGCAATTCTTCTTCCGACTGTTGCATCAAGTCGCTGACGCTGACCGCGACGAATACGCCATTTAATGGCCGGCGCGGCCGGTATTTTTTAAGCAACTGCAGGAAACCCTGCCAAGCGGACGCATCCACCTCTTTATGACTGTCTTGCGTGGTGTAGCGGCCGGCGGTATCCAGCAATATCGCTTCGTCGGAAAACCACCAATCGCAATCGCGGGTACCGCTGACGCCTTTCACCGAATGCGTACCCAAACGCTCGGCCAACGGGAAGTGCAAACCGGAATTGATCAATGCTGTCGTTTTACCGGACCCCGGCGCACCGATAATTGCATACCAAGGCATTTCGTACAGAAACTGGGTACTGCGCTGTTGCTTACCCCCACTAGTTTTCAACAACGCTAACGCTTGTTCAAAACCTCGGCCTAAGATATCCAACTCTGCGGTGGCGGCGGCTTCAGTATCGTTAGCACTATCATTGCCCTCCTTTCCGGCCAAATCGGCCATCAGCTTATGGTCGCGTTGTTGCGAGAAGCGGTAGGCCAATAGCCGATAAATCAGCCAGACAAATACTAATACCCCGATCGTTATTCCTCTGGCCAATTCCGATTCCAAGGGCGCGACACCCGCAATTGCCACCAGCGGCCCGATAAACCAGATCATTAGCGATAGGAACAGTATGCCGATCAGTTCCAACACCCATTTACGTTTGAAGAAATTGAATATCCGTTCCACGAGCAGTTCTCACTTAATCAGGATGTCGACACGGCGGTTAAGCGCGCGATGTTCTGCGCTGTCGTTGGGCACCAGCGGCTCTCCATCTGCGCGCCCCTCGGCCCGGGCGGTTCCGCGCAACTGAGCGGAAGCGACCAAAATAACCAATACATTCTTGGCTCGCGCCGTCGACAAATGCCAATTGGACGGAAACCGGGCTGACACGATGGGTTTATCATCTGTATGCCCGGTGACGAGTATCGAGTCTTGCTGATTCTCGAGTTCCTTAGCGATCTTTTTCAACATCGGAATGAATTCGGGTTTAACCTGATCGCTACCTGATGGAAATGAATTGCGGATACGGATAACGCTATCGTCGACTACTTCTACCATGTTGCTGGCGATCTCGTCGTGCAATAGCGGAATAAAACGTTGCGCCCTGTTTGGCGTCGGCGATGGGCTCGCCGGCACGGCCGGCGCCGTAGACTCCACCGCAGCCAGCAAAATCGGTTCCTTGCTCAACTTGAGCAGTTCTTTGTAGGTTGGATCTGAGGCGGCGTTGATAAAGAACACAAAGCCCAAATAACACAGCAAGGCCAATCCGGCCGCTATGGTTGCGAACACCCATAAAGGGATACGGTTTAGCAGCGGCTGTACTGCGGTTTTCTGGCCTTGCCAGCGGGGTGACAATTCCGGCGGGCTGTCTCCGCGAAAGCGTTGGATCAATTGGTATAGTTCAAGCCGTTGCTTTTCCAGCTCGTTCATACCGTTAGCCATAATTCGGTATTTGCCTTCGAAACCGAAACTCAATAAAACATAACAAAGCTCGATCAAAGCCAAATTTTGTGCTGGTTGTCTTACCAATTGATCGAGAATCTGAAAAAATCGCTCTCCCCCCCAGGCTTCCTTGTGAAACACGATCAACAAGCTTTGATGCCCCCAATTGCTTTGTGATCCCCACGGGGTGTTCTGGATAATTTCGTCGAGAAAGGCACAAAGGCCATAGCTGGCGATACGCACTTGCTCTTGTTGTAAACCTGAGGCAAGTGCACGGTTCTCGAATTCGCTGAGTTCCTTAGCGAGTTTTTGTTTTAATTCGTCGATTGCCGAATACGCGACCATTGTCTTTAATCTGGCGGCCAGCGAAAGTAGGCCGGCAGCCAAATCCAAGAACGAAGCGGATGCCGATAACGTCAACGCGCTTATTGGCGGCAGATTTTGAAAACTGGCAGGTGGCGGGGTTACCGATTTTTGTACAGCCCGACTGATCGTGGCGGAGTCAGGCATACGCCCGCCCGGCGACGGGCGTAACACGGTTTTGTCGTCATCACCGAATGGACCATTTTGCGTCATTGCAGCCTACCCTTTTTTAATAGCCCAAAACTCCAGTTCCAGACCTGGAAAATTGCCGCCGATATGAAAAGCAAATCCGCCCGATTCGGCCATTTTTTTCCAATAAGGACTTTGTTTATCGAGCTCGAAATATGAACATCCTGCGTGGTATGGCAATTGCCTCGGCGCAACCGGCAGTGGATGGATAGAAATTCCAGGCAATGCGGCGGTGACCAATTGCGTTATCTCTTCAACCGGACCGATCTTAACCTGGGGCGGGAAATGCATGCGCAGCATTTCCGAGGATACTTGAGCATTGGCAGCGAGTATATAGATCGCGTTTTCCAGTAGCCTTACATCTGGGCGGCCGGAGTAATAAACCGATTGACTGTGTTTGGTGAGCGGTATTTGAATCGCGTTTTGTTCCAATACCATGCTCAGCAAACGCCGCAACTCGTCGATTAATGGAATGAAATTGCAACGCAAATCGTCATGTTGATAAGGCGGAATGGCGATCGGTCTCTTGCTTGAACGATAAAAAGTCGCCAGATCGCCCATTAGCTGTAAACACAGAGAAAATAGGCTTTCTGGATGCAGCGAGCTGTCTGCTGCTAAATGCTCGAGTAATGGTTCGTAGCGGTTAATCGTTTGCAACAACATGAAATCCGCTACTTCGGCCACAGCGGCACCATGTGAGGCACCCGCCACTCGGGTTGCTAACGCCTCACCGCGAGTATGCAGCAATCCCTGCAACTCGCGTACAAAGCCCGCTAGGATACGGCTAGCCTTAGATTGCAGCGTCACAGGGATATATTTTTCATCCAACACGACGGTTTTGTCCGCCCGTACTTCAACGATATTCGCAATCCCCAAACACAAATATCCGGAGCGCTCTTGCGAACTCAACAACAACTTCGGACGTATACTCGCTATTTGGACCGGATAACGTCCATCATATCCAGCGTTATTGTCTCTGACGTCCCTGTGGTTTAGACGATAGCGTGCTAACCCATCAGGGTTTTGCTCGCTATCGACTTCAACACCATCAGGGCGCTGCAACGGCAAAGATAAGTAAACGATTTCATTACTGGTGCCTGGCGGGACATCTAAAGGTAATGGCAATTCATCTTCGTGTGGCAAGTAAAATGGGGTACCGTCTTGAAAGATACCCCTCGCCTCGCTCAAGCAAATCTTACCTATTGCCAATTGGGCGATGTCAATCTCGATTGTCGAAAAACCCCAGTCGTGCGCTCTGATTCCACGGCAACGTCCATCGACCAGTGTTTCCAGATAACGGTCGTGTTGCTGAAAGTGTTGAGGCCGGAGGAACATGCCTTCAGTCCAAACAATCTTATTGTTGATAGACATACTCTGTTGATCTCGGTTATAGGCTTAAGATGGGAATTTAATCAGGCTAAAGCTCAGCGCCGGCTAAACAAATTCATCTGCTTCTCGTATGCGTCAGCAAATTCATCCCCAAAAAACTCATTGACCGCCAAGGACTTTAATTCCGGATATTTTTCGCAATAAAGCTCCCAACATCTCGCCTTCTTCTGAAACACTAATCCTTCACCCAACGTTTTCTCAAAGGTATCCGGTTCGAATCTTCTCAGTATTTCGGCAAGAGAAGCTTGAATACCCGCGGTAATCGCCATCTGGTGATACTTGATATCTCTAAATGCTTCTGCTACTGCGACATCCGGGGAGATGAATGCCGGGTTATTCGGCGATAGCATGAGTTTAAGCACGCTTTCTACATCAGGATTGAATTTTAGCGGGTTATTTTCAGTTGACCGGATTGTCGTTACAGAAACACGAAATTCACTTTTCATTTCTGCGCGTGCCCGCAGAACGTCCATCAAGCCTTCAATCAAATTTCTGAAGAGTTGGCCAGCCGACATCATCGCTTGGCGGCGCTGCGATTCTTGCAAAAAATCTGTGTCGCTAATCCCAGCACCTTGCAAAAAACATTTGAGCAATTCGCTATTGTCGATTGCGCCTGGATGGCTTGCTTTAACACTGCTAACCTCCTCTTGCCTATCTCGAGAGACACTGCTCGCTTGCGGTAATTCAGGCGCTATACGATCTGCCTGCTCGCTCAACTCTATCCCCGATAGAGGGGATACATCTTGTGGAAATTTTTCAACGGTAAATCGCTTATCGATTGCTGCTGCACCATTGACAACAGGTATGTCGAAAGGTCTTGGATCCTCCAGCGCATCTAACCCTTTCAGAAATTGGGCAATATCTTTAGCCGGTTGAACTGGCGGTGCTGAATTTTCCATCAAGACGTTAGGCACCGAAAAACTGTCTTGAAATGCTTGACTCGGCGGAAATTGTCTATCAGTGTCTTCCGAGAGATTCTCGAGTCCGACCGAAATCGATTCAGTGCCAAAAGGTGTTCCCGCCTCCGTCATGATAGCCTGAGAGAAAGGCCCCCTATCAAACTCGGAAAAATCGATAGCTGAAATATCCGCAGGATCACTGTCTATTTCAACTAAAACCTCATATTCGCCTATTCGCAAAACTTCTTTATCATTTAATGTAATCGATTCGCCATTCAGTTGGACATTAGCATTAACCAAATACGTACCGTTTTTACTAATATCTTTTAATTGATATTGCCCATTGTTATACAAAATTTCGGCATGACGACCTGATACAAAATTTTCCGGATCGCCTAACACCAAGGTGTTTTCTTTTTTCCTGCCTATTGCCCCACCCGATTGATTAAACTCGGCGACTACATTATCAGTTAATCTAGTACCTTTATATGAGATCACTACTAATCTTAGCGTCACGACCAAGTTCCTATATCAGACAATTATATTAATATAGTATCAGGCAGAGAATTGGCAAATGCATTTGCTTAGAAAACTCCCGACTCGCTTTTGCTAATTTCTCCAACATCACATCCCATCAATAATTAAGCTTATCGCTCAGACTATCTTGCGGTTTCCGAATAAGTGCTCTAGAACAGACGCCACTACTTGTTTTGAGCTTCTTCTGTAGAAGAAACTAGATTGGACATACAATCAACCACACTTTCTACATAATTAGAATGCGCTTCCGAGAGCTTCTTTGCGTCGCCAAACTCTTGCCTTAACTCATCTAGGCTTTTTTTGGGGTCGCTAGCTTTATTGAGCTGCAACATCTTTGTATAGTTTTTATACGCTTGCCTACGCAATGGATCCAAAAAAAACAATCCCGGCATATTTGACGATGAAGTTTGGACTACGCATTTTGTCATCTTTTCGGGCGCTATTTTGTAGTCATTAATATCTTTATCTCCTTTCATCTGTTCCAACACCACATTTTGATATTCTTCCTTTTCCGCACACCCCACTAGTAAAAATAGCGCACAAACTAACATTACTTTCTTCATTTCTGTACTCTTAAACTCAAATATTCATTCCGATTAAAACACTGATTTATGTGTTTTATCAGAAATTTACTCCAAAAAAAACCCCCGCTATCTTTCAATAGCGGGGGTTTGTTTTTCAATCCTAAGTTTTTACAAACCTAGAACACTTTCAAATATTAGATGAAAGTTGGGATCAGCGGAGCGTCAACAGTTACCAATTGACGGTTGCCGTTTGCGTCCCAGAAGAACAACAAGCCAGCAAAACGGCTGTCTGGGTCATAGATCAAGTCAGCCAGACGGTAAACTTCCCAAGCAGCATCAGAAGCGGTAACTTCGATAGTGCGGGTTTCACCTGGAGCCAGCGGGCTGTTATCGCTAACAGACAAGCCTTCTTCGGCCAACAAGTCATCAGGATAGTTGGTGTCGTCTTCGTGAACAGCAGGGTCCAAGAAGCGAACGCCAGCAGTGTTGAACTCACCCAAACGAATAGCAGAATCACCATTGTTTGTCACGGTCAAGGTCATTTGCATTGCACGACCAGGAACACGATAGGTAGCATCATCAACTTTTACAGAAACAGTTGACTCAGGCATTTGGTAAGTTTTCATACCACGCAACAAACCAGCTTGCAACGGAGTAGTAACAGGGTATTTTTCATTAGTAGAAGCCATAGAAGCCGCTACGATTACCATGGTACCAACAGCAAACAACATACCGACTTTTTTGTCACCAGCTGAGATCAAAGAATCTGCTTTGCCAGTGCTTACAGCGATATGGCGTGGAACGAAGATAGGACGTTTGATCCAGAACAGCAACCATGCGAACGCAATTGCGAACCATACAGCGTGCCAGAAGTAAACGTTATCCAGAGCGTAGTTTTCCAAGTTGATGGTTTGACCAGTCAAAGTGGTTACTGGGTTTACGAACTCGCTCATAGAACCAGTTACAGTTACCCATTTACCAGGACCGATGATTGGACCACCGCCTTGTACGTTCATCATTGAGTGAACGTGCCAGTCGCCAGGACGACGAGCTTTCAACAGAACTTTAAACTCATAAACTTCACCGAGTTCCAAAGAAACTGAACGAGGAACCAGTTGACCACCGATCCAAGAACCAGCACGAATAAATACTGGACCAGGGATACCAACGTTCAAGAATGAAACTTCTGGTTTATCAACAGTTTCTGGCCAGCCTGCGAATACCAGGAATTTACCAGAAATTGTCATTGTATCGTTGACAGCCACTTCTTCTTTTGACCAGTTCAGGTCAAACCAGTGAATAGTACGCATACGCATGAACGCAGCCTGTGACTTTTCACCATGAGCAGATGCTGCTGGAGCGTAGAACATCGCTGTTGCCATTGCAACCAACAGTGCGACAAAGGACAGTTTTGCAACTTTGTCTTTTATTATTTTCATATTTCCTCCTCTATTACTAGAGAAATTAAATTAAGACTTTTTGACGGCGACATATTGCCGCCAAGTTCATTTTCTTACTACTTCAAATTAAGAAGCGTCGTCAGCGATGAAGTCAGTTTTAGCAAACCAACGACCGAAGAAGTGCCACAAGAAGTAGATGATGATAGAAACGAAACCGGAGAAGAACGCTGATACAGGAGCAACGTCTTTACCGAAAGTTCTTAATGTACCTTTCTCAACCATACGGATGTACTCAGGTGTACCGGTACGTACGTAGTGGTAACCTTGCAAGTCAGCCAAAGTCATCATCATGCCGTTGTATTCAACAGGAACGTGCAACGGAGCGATAACAGGCCAGTTGCCTGGGTAGAACAACAAACCGTATGCCAAACCACCGATTACAGCGGTCAGAGTCATGCTGTTGCCCAACATCAGAACCACGTCCAGAACGATAGCGCCTGGCAGCAGGTTAGATGGGAAGCAAATATTAACTGGGAAGTAAGTCCAACCCCAGAAGTTCATGTAACGGTTGATCCACTCACCCACCATCAGAGCAACTACAGACAGAGTTGCACCAACTGGCAAGCGGTATCTCCACCACAAGCAAGCTTGAACAGCCGCAGGGAATGTAATAGAAACGATAGGAGCCACAGTAACCCACAGACGTCTATCTTTCCAGTCGGTCCAGAAGTCCCAGTCACCACCGGTCAACATGTAGTGAATGTGATAGCCACCCAGAACCGCGGTGAACAGTGTAAAAAGAATCATCCAGTCAAACGTACGGGAAACTTGAACCGCTTCCGCACGAGAACGTACAGCTGATTGAGATGCGCTCATTAGCTTACCTCCTAAAGAATTAAAATTATATTTTTTTCACTTCTCTTTATCCTACCGCCACCAGCTAAAGCAGCGGCAGGAAAGGAGATAGTATTTTACTTTTTAAAGATAAGCTATTAAGCCAGATCTTTTTTCAGCAATTTTGCAATTGCCATTACTTCGGTGTTCACAACACCCATTACAGCCAGAGCAGCCCAACCAAAGAATACGAAACCGTAGTGCAAAGGAGCAACGAACAACTCTTCCATAAACCAGAATGTGTGACCCCACTCATTCAAACCTACGTTAGGCAGAATCATGAAAGGACCGATAACCGCAACCAAGTACATCAGGTGCAGACCTTCATGGTATGTAGGCAGTCTTGTTTTTGCATACATAAAAGAAGCTGAACCAGTGATGATGTAGATCGGGTACGACAGGTAGAACTCGATGATATGACTTGGAGTAAAGTCGGTATCACGAACGATAGTTTGGTGCCAAGTACCGTCTTGCTCGGTGAAGTAAGAAGCACCCCAGTAGATAGCCCAACCGTAGCAAACCAACCAAGTCCAGTGTGTGAAATGACGACGCAATTCTTCACGTGGAGTGATTGACATTACTTTGCGATCACGAGTTTTCCAGATATAGCCATTGATACCAGCAAACAACAGTACTTCGATAACGATCTCGATGTACAGCATGTTCATCCAGTATGTTTCAAACTCAGGCGCGAAAGAGTCAAGACCAGCGGACCAGCCGTAAACACCTTCATACCAACGAATGAATGAATAAAAAACCAAGTACAGAGCAACGCCTGCCCACAGGTTTTTTTGATTTAAAAGCGGTGCTTCCGCAGCATCAGCCTTAACTGATTCAGTTGTAGCAGCCATTTCTACCTCCTAAAAGATTATCTAAATCCCCGATCGAATCGGGAGTTCTTTGTTTTTCCTTATTACCAGACTTCTTTCGAAGACACCCACGTCCCTCAAGGTGCGAGGCAGTCTACCACCTAGCAAATTGTTGTCAAGACAATTTCAATTTTTTCCGGCACTCACATCAATAGCCTCCTCAACTTAGCTCTCGATACACTATTTTGCGGCCTACACCTTATAAACGCAGGGGCGGTTTCAGCTTAAAAAGCGACTTATATGCATTCATTGATGGCTTATACGACTGTCTTTAGTGCTTTGGCTTATAGCCCATCGCTCTTGTAGTAGCTATCCTCCGTCCCGATAGAAGGCATTGTCTAAACCCCAAAGCCCCCGATGCCGAATTCACCACGCTAAGTGGCGAGCGAATTGTGCTCGGAGAATTGGGCGGTCAGCCAGTATTGATCACATTTTGGGCGACCGACTGCCGGGCCTGTATCGAAGAAATTCCGGATTTAATCGCTTTGCACCAACAATTCGCCCACAAGGGTTTGCAGATAATTGCGGTAGCGATGCCTTACGACATTCCCAGCCGAGTAAAGCAGTTGAGCGAAATGCGGAAATTGCCGTATGCAGTAGCCTTGGATATCGAAGGCGTCCATGCGAGGGCCTTTGGAGATGTATCGTTGACGCCCAGCAGTTTTTTGATTGACCGGGAAAGGAATGTCGTTTCTCGGGTGACTGGTCGATTCAATTTAGCGGACTGGCGAGCACGAATTGCCGCAATGTAGTCGAATTGAACGACTCTCTAGGCGGATTAGCAGCCTTACGTGTCCCGTACCTGGATTGAGCCATCGCATACTGCAGGTTGCCTGGCTCACGCAGCTGTGAGAAGAGTCTAGGCAAAAAAAAGCCCGTCTGAGACGGGCTTTATGTTTAAGAGCTTGGCGATGACCTACTTTCACATGGCAACCTGCCACACTATCATCGGCGCTAAGCGGTTTCACTTCCGA